>JAWOGE010000302.1:0-5249 GCA_046497165.1 bacterium
GTGGAAAAGTTGTTACTCTCTGCGATTCATCGGGAACGATAGTTGATGAAGACGGCATTGATGAAGAAAAACTCGCTTATGTAATGGAACTTAAAAATGTTAAAAGAGGAAGAATCCGGGAATACGAAAACAAATATCCGAATGCCATATATTATGATGGTAAAAGTGTCTGGGATGTAATCAAAGATGAAGGTCTTGATGTTGATGTAGCTCTTCCCTGTGCTACACAGAATGAAATTAATGCAGAACATGCGAAAGCACTTGTGGAAAAAGGCTGCAAAGTTATCAGTGAGGGAGCCAACATGCCTTGTCTTCCGGAAGCGGTGGAGCTTTTTCTTGAAAACAATCTGTTTTATGGTCCCGGTAAAGCCGCCAATGCAGGTGGAGTTTCTGTGTCAGGGCTTGAGATGAGCCAGAACAGTCTTAAACTTTCCTGGAGCCGTGAAGAGGTTGACAACAGACTTAAAGGAATAATGAAAAAGATACACACATCTTCGAGAGATGCTGCAAAAGACTATGGTTTCAAAGAAAACAACTATGTTGCCGGTTCAAACATCGCCGGTTTTATAAAAGTTGCCAACGCAATGCTTGCCTACGGTGTTGTGTGACAGAAACCTGTTCGAAAAACTCTTGTTATTGTTGTTGTTATCCAAAATTTCATATTAAAATAAATCTTCTTTTCATTATGTGAATAATTTGTTATTATCTGTCAGAAGGGAGGTCTCATGATTAACGGAGATGGCGGATACAGCAAATCACCTTGTGCGGAAACTTATCGCAAGGCACAGGAAGCTAATAAGACTGCACATAAAGTGATGAGTTGTGCTCACGAGGGAGCTCTGCTCTCTGATTTTGTTAAAGAATGTTCTGTACTTCTCATAAAAATGTTCAACGCATCGGCTGTAGGTTTTTCTCTCGATAAAGGCAAGGATGGTAAATACAAAACACTTTTTTTCCCGGGTGGTGATTTTATATTTCAGAGAGAAAGTATTTCCAGAGAAAGAGTCCCGAAAGGATATGAAAAAGTTTTTAATATACGAAACATGGAAAATAATAAAGGACAGGCTGTACTTTATTTTTCTAAAAAACCTTTTTTCCCTCCGGATGATATAAAACTTTATCATGATTTCTTTAAAATGCTGGGGATAGCTTTTTCTCACCGTTCTTCTCAGGAACATCTCAGAGAACGCATAAAGGAAAACAACTGCATATACCGCATTGTCAAACTGGGAATGAAAAATGATATGAAACTCCGGGATCTTCTCAGCAGGACTGTCAATATTGTCCATTACGGTTTCCTTTTTCCCGATGATCTTTCCTGTCGTATTGTTTTTGACAACGAAGAGTTCCTCTCCGAAAATTATGAAAAACCTCGTACCTCTCTTTCGTCATCCATAATAACTTCCAAAGGCGGAAACGGCATTATAGAGGTTTCATATCCTGAACGCATTGCGAAAAAGCACCTTAATCTTTTTCTCAGGGAAGAGAAGGCACTTATAAAGAATATAGGTCGGGAACTTTCTCTTCTCATTGAAAAAAAGATTTCGGACAGGGAGAAAAAAATCCTCAAGGAGCAGCTTTTTCATGCTGAACGACTGTCCACTGTGGGTGAGCTTGCTGCAGGTGTTGCCCATGAATTGAATCAGCCTCTCAGTAGTATTCTGGGTTTTTCCCAGCTCATACAGAAAGAAAGCAAAACTCTTCCGAAACAGGTTGAAAGCGATATCCGGAAAATAATAACATCTACACTGAATGCCCGGGATATAGTCAAAAAACTGATGTTGTTTTCAAGAAGAATGCCGCCCGAGAAGAAAATCGTTGATTTCAATGAAAGAATAAAGGAAGGAATTTCTCTTCTTGAGCATAGACTTGCCAGTGCGGATATCTCTGTTTCCTGCAGTTTTGATGAAAATCTTCCGGCTGTTGTTCTCGATCCTTCTCAATTAAATCAGGTTGTTGTGAATCTGGTGGTGAATGCTATGCAGGCAATGACGGGAGGTGGGAATCTTTCTGTGTCGACAAAAAATTCGGGAGACAGGGTAACTCTTGAAATAAAAGACAACGGGCACGGAATGAGTCAGGATATAATTGACAAAATATTTGATCCCTTTTTTACCACGAAAGATATAAATGAAGGTACCGGTCTGGGGCTTTCTGTTGTTTACGGAATAGTCGAATCTCATAAAGGAGATATCAATGTTAAAACCGATGAGGGTGTCGGAACAAAATTTACAATAAATTTTCCCGCAAATACAGTGGAGTAACGGATGGTTTGTAAAAAAATTCTCGTGGTTGATGATTCTGCTGATACACGAGAGCTTCTCAAAAGAAATCTGGAGACTGGATCTTTTAAAGTTTTTCTTGCATCTGATGTTCCTGAAGCTGTTGGCTTTCTTGATGAAATGGATGTGGATATTGTCATCACAGACTATAAGATGCCGGGTATGAACGGTATGAAGCTTGTGAGGCATATAAGGCAGAATTTCAAAAAAGTCGGAATAATAATGATAACTGGTTATGCAACCATTGATGGAGCGGTGGAAGCAGTTAAGTCGGGAGCTGCCGAATATATTACAAAACCCTTTACTGCCAAAGAGCTTTTTACAGCCATTGACAAAGCTTTTGAAAAAGTTAAAGCTGTTAAATCTTCAGATCCTGCTTTTCCCGGTGAAAAATTTGAAACTTATGGACTCATAGGCCGCTCAGAACCCATGCTGAAAGTTTATGAAACCATAAAAAAAGCATCTCTGAATACAGCTACCGTTCTCATAAATGGTGAGAGCGGCACTGGAAAAGAGCTTGTGGCAAGAGCCATACATTATAACAGCGACAGATCTTCAGCTCATTTTGTTCCGGTGAATTGCGGCGGTGTTCCTGAAGGACTTCTTGAAAGCGAGCTTTTCGGATATGTCAAAGGTGCTTTTACGGGAGCATCGGATTCACGCAAAGGATTTTTTGAAACAGCTGAAAACGGAACTATTTTTCTTGATGAAATCAGTGAAGCACCTCTTGCCATGCAGGTTAAGCTTCTGCGTGTTCTTCAAAGTCGTGAAATTTGCATGGTGGGTGACAGAAAAGTACGCAGAGTTGATATAAGAATAATAGCCGCTACAAACAAAGACATACTGCGTCTTGTCAAAAACGGGAATTTTCGGGAGGATCTTTTTTTCAGGTTGAATATAATAAATGTAACGCTTCCTCCTCTCCGTGAAAGAGGGGATGATATATTTCTCCTGACGGAGCATTTTATAGATGAATATTCCCGCAAAATGAATGTCGAAAAACCGGATTTTACTGAAAGAGCCCTTGAAGCCATGAAACATTACAGTTGGCCCGGAAATGTGAGAGAACTGGAAAACAGCATCCAGAGAACCGTAGTTATGAATCCCGGAGAAAAAATAGATGTTACGGATCTTCCGGAACACATGAGGTACAGCATACCTTCCGGAGAAAACGGTGGCTCCACTTTAGAAGAGATTGAGGCGGCACACATAAAGCGGGTTCTTGAAGCCAACGATAACAACAGGTCAAGGTCGGCCCGTATTTTGGGCATTGACAGAAAAACACTTATCAGGAAAATAAAACGATACAGTGTTGAGGCATAATGCCACACCGTTTCAAAACACCTCGCTTTTTGGAGCGTTTTTCCGTGTTTTATTTTAATTCACACACTGTTTTTTAAATTTTCTTAAAAAAAATCTTAAAACATTTCAATGTTGTAGAGGTGATGTGCCCTGATGTGTCTGTTTTTGCGTCAGTTGTGGCATTCAACTTGCTCCTTATTAGCTGTCTTCCGCACTTGTTCCGAAGACGAAAATCTTTTCGGAAAAGTGTTCAGGAGGGTTTGTTAATAATTGAAAGGGAGCATATTATGAAAACAGGATGTGAAGAATTTTCAGACAAAAGAAAAGCTTATTCCGATGAACTTTGTTCCGGCTGCGGAAGTTGGGATGATTGTGTATTTGCAGGTAGAAATGAAGAGCCTGTGAATTACTGTGAAGAGTACGAGCCGGGTGATGTGCCTGAGAAAAAAATCGTAAAACGAAGCTACGATGATTCTGGTGTGGAGTTTAAAGGTTTGTGTAAAACATGTGCTTTGAGAAAGAGTTGTGCCATGACATCTGAAAAAGGTGGAATCTGGCATTGTGAAGAATATTGTTAATGAATAAGGAGATGAACTATGAAGATGAACAGGTATGTAGCGTCCGTTCTTGATGACATTAAAAGAACAATTCCTTGGGAAGGTGAGTTTATTCAGGCTGTTACAGAGGTTTTGAGCTCCGTTGACATTGTGGTGGAACGAGATCCTCGATATGAAAGTAACAGTATTCTTGAAAGATTGGTTGTTCCTGAGCGTACAATATCATTCAAGGTGTCCTGGCAGGATGATGAAGGGAACCTTCATGTCAACAATGGATACCGTGTACAGTTCAACAGTGCTTTAGGGCCTTACAAAGGCGGAATTCGCTTTCATCCTTCTGTTAATCTCAGCGGACTGAAATTTCTCGGTTTTGAGCAGATATTCAAAAATGCTCTTACAGGACTTCCTCTGGGTGGTGGAAAAGGCGGTTCTGATTTTTCCCCCAATGGAAGATCTGAAGCTGAAATAAGAAGATTCTGTCAGGCTTTTATGATGGAATTGAGTCGTCATATAGGACCCAATACAGATGTCCCGGCAGGTGATATAGGTGTCGGAGCACGGGAAATTGGATATATGTACGGACAGTACAAACTGCTTAAAAACAGAACAGAGGGTGTTCTTACTGGTAAGGGGCTCGATTGGGGAGGTTCTCTGCTTCGTCCTCAGGCTACAGGTTTCGGTAATGTTTATTTTGCCCGTGAAATGCTTAAAACAAGAGGCGAGGAATTTGCAGGCAAAACAGTTGCAATTTCAGGTTTTGGCAATGTCGCATGGGGGAGTGCAACCAAGGCATCCGAACTGGGAGCCAAAGTAGTTACTCTTTCTGGACCTGATGGATATATTTATGATCCTGACGGAATAAGTGGAGAGAAACTTGATTACATGGAAGAGATGAAATTGAGCGGTCATGACAAAGTTGAAGATTATGCGGACAAGTTCGGTGTGGAATTTTTCCCGGGTAAAAAACCCTGGGAGCGTAAAGTAGATATAGCTCTGCCCTGTGCTATTCAGAACGAGCTTAATAAGGAAGATGCTGAAATACTGGTGCAAAACGGTTGTATGTGTGTTTCTGAAGGTGCGAATATGCCTTGTGTTCCTGAGGCGGTTG
>JAWOGE010000150.1:0-3202 GCA_046497165.1 bacterium
GACAAGAGGAACTTATTAGGTATAGTGCTTTTTCGTTATGTGTGAACTTCACATTTTGATGGAGGAAAGGAATGAGCCAGACATTCAAACCGAGCAATAAATCGCGTCGCAGGACACATGGGTTTCGTAAAAGAATGAGAACAAAAGGCGGTTCTTCGGTTATAAAATCAAGGCGAAGAAAAGGAAGAAAACGCCTTGCTCCCGATACATATAAAAAATGATTTGAAAGTGAAGCCCTTTTCTTTCGGTGCCGAATCAAGAATCACCAGGAAAAAGACTTTTCAGGAGCTAAAAAAAGGGGGACAGGTTTTCAAAACCGCAAATTTGATATTTAATTTCAGACTTTCTGAAAGCGGTGAAAGCCGGTTGGGATTTATTGTAACGAGAAAAGTCGGTAACGCCGTTTTCAGAAACAGGGTTAAAAGATGGTTCCGGGAAATTTTCAGACTCAATCGGCAGTTACTTGATCCTGCTGTTGATCTAATAATAATACCGAGGACTTCTCGTTTGAATTTTTTTTCAATAAGAAGGGATTTTTACCGATTTGCTGACTACAATACCAAAAAAAACAGTTGTGATACTGATTAGAATTTACCAGCATGCTATCTCTCCTTTTTTTGGGCAGTGCTGCAGATTTTCACCTTCCTGTTCACAGTACACCATAGAAGCCATTGAAAAAAAGGGTTTCTTTAAAGGTTTTTCAATGGGTGTCTGGAGAATTTTAAGATGCAACCCTTTTAACAACAAAACAGGTTATGACCCGGTTGATAAATGAGAGGTAAACATGGAAAATAAAAATTTTATTATCGCTATGGTTCTTTCTGTCCTGATAATGATTCTCTGGTCGGAATTTTTTATGCCTGAACCTGAAACTTCTGAGGAAGAAATTTCTGCAGAGGAAAAGACAGGACCTTCGAAGACAGAAACACCGGAACATGATTCAGATAAATCTAAGCCGGATAAAACTGAATCTTTTACAAATGAAGAAGAATCAGAAAAAATAGCTGTGTCGCAGGAAACATCTCACCCCGAAAAAACAGGAAAAATAAGAAGCAGCCATCTTATGGCCGAATACAGCACAAAACACGGAAAACTCCTGAGTCTTTTAATAACAGACAAAAAATATGTCAGAAACAATAACAGTGTTGATCTTGTTCAAGGGCTTTTTGAAGACACTTACTTTCCGGCATTCTCCTCGGTTTTCAAAGAAGAGCCTGTATACAAGGTTAAATCATCAACGAAAAACAGTGTCATCATGGAATTTTCCTCTCGTGGAATAACAGAACATAAAATAATCAGCATAAATGATCCCTATGAAATAACAGTGACAAAAAAAATCGCCAATAACACTGATTCTCCTATTGTATACGAGCCTCTACTCACCATAGAATCGCAGTTTAAAAACGAAGAACTTTTCAACTCTCTTCGCGAAAGTTTTTCCATCTATCTTCAACTTTCCGGTGAAGGTTTTGTGGATGTTGATGAAACCGAATCTCTGAAAGAAACTCTAACAAAAGGAGACACCATTGAATGGGCCGGCATAAACTACGGATACTTTTTTATGGGTATTCTGGCCGACGATAAAAGAAAAATGACCCTTGACGGAGTCATTGAAGAGGATAAAAATTACACCAGACTCATTGTCTCGCCGGGTGAGAAACTTTCCATAGGTTCCGGTGAAACAAAAACAACTTCCTTTTCCATGTATATGGGACCCAAAGAGATTTCGAAGTTGAAAGCTTTTGAAGAAACACTGGAAAATGCAGTGGACTACGGCTGGCTTTCTTTTCTTGCCAAACCGCTTCTTTCGGTGCTGAATTTCTTTTACAGCTATGTCGGCAATTACGGAGTATCCATTATTCTGCTGACCTTTGCCATAAAACTCCTTCTGTGGCCTTTGAACACAAAAAGTTTCAAATCCATGAACAAAATGAAAAAACTTCAACCGAAAATAAATGCTCTTAAAGAAAAACATGGTAAAGATAAGGAAACTCTGAACAGAGAAACCATGAAACTTTATCAGAAAGAAGGTGTCAATCCTCTTGGAGGCTGTCTTCCCATGTTTATTCAGATGCCTGTTTACATCGCTCTCTATTATATGATAAAAACATCCGTTGAACTTTACAATGCACCTTTTCTTCCCGTGTGGCTGACAGATCTTTCTTCTCCGGATCCTTACTATATTATCCCGGTTGCTCTGGGGTTAACAATGTTTATTCAACAATCAATGATGCCTCAGCAAGGTGACAACAAACAGGCTCAGATGCTGAAATATGTTATGCCTATTATGTTTGCAGCAATAAGCTGGTCACTTCCTTCCGGGCTGACCATGTACTGGTTTACAAATACACTTCTCGGTATAATGCAGCAGTTTTACATAAGAAAAAAATACAGTTGATCAGAACAAACCATCTGTTTGCAAACGAATCATCTTGTAATTACAGTACATTGTATAAGCCTCCCTCCTAAAGCTTGCATTTTTTTTTCGTATGCTTATTATTTCACAGAGTTTTGATTATGTGAGGAGATACTCATGAAGAAAAAGATACATCCCAAAATGAATGAGATCACCGTCTCTTGTTCCTGCGGTGAAAAACACAGATTCCGCTCGACTAAAAAAGACGACTACAGCGTTGAAATATGCTCAGCATGCCATCCTTTCTACACAGGCAAGCAGAAAGTTATGGATGCTGCAGGCCGTATAGAAAAGTTTAAGGCAAAGTTCAAAAACGCAAGCTATTATTCTGAATAGTCTTTTTTGACACACCGATTCTCTTTTATACCTTTTCCGCAAAATCCATAAAAGCGGAGGTTTCATGAAATCATCATCACCTGTGCCTGTAAGCGGATTTACCATACCCGGCGGAGTTGCAATGAAAACAGGAAGATTTCTGTCAGCCGTTTCTATTAATAAAAATGGAGAAGTTTTTCTGCTGTCAGCCCCCTGGATTCGCCTCACTTCTCGAGTTCTGAGACGCAAACCCTTTTTAAGATACACTGTTTTTTTTGCAGAGGGGGTTTCTCACTCTTTTTCTGTCCTCAAGTGGGCTTTTTCAAAAAAATACAAACACAGAGTCTTTATACCGCTCATGCTTCAGGCCATACTGTTTTTTTTCATTTTCATACTCATGCCGGAGCTGATTTTCATTTCTGTTTCAAAAATTTTCACTTTTTTTTTGAACTTATCTCCTTTTTATCGACA
>JAWOGE010000131.1:0-3422 GCA_046497165.1 bacterium
CAAGAATTCGCATAAATAACTCCTTTTTTTTATTTTTTTCAATTCATTGCAGCCGCGAGGGCTATTGACATTAATTTGCTTTTGTCTGTGTCGGCTCTTGAAGTCAATACAACAGGAACACTGGCTCCCATAATAACCGCAGCAGATGTTGCGGATCCCAGGAAGTTCATTGTCTTGTACATGACATTTGCCGCCTCTATGTCGGGACATACTATTATGTCTGCATCGCCTCCGACTTCCGTTTCTATTCCTTTATGTTCACACGCTTCCTTTGATACAATATTATCAACCGCAAGCGGACCGTCGACAACGCAGCCCTTTATCTGGTTTCTTGAATTCATAGTTTTGAGGACAGCTGCATCAACGGTGGCTTCCATTTTCGGATTAACTTTTTCCACTGCTGCAGCTACAGCCACCTTGGGTTTTTCAATTCCGAGACGGTGATAAGCGTCAACAGCATTTCTTATGATAGCCGCTTTTTCTGAAACATCCGGTGCTACATTCAGAGCAGCGTCGGTAAGAGCAAGAAGCTTATGATAAGCAGGAGTTTCAAAAAATGCTATATGGCTTAAAGTGGAACCTTTTCTGAGACCGTTTTCTTTGTCGAGAACGGCTTTCATGAGATCGGCTGTTCCCACCATCCCTTTCATGAGAAAATCAGCTTTTTTTTCTCTGATGAGCTGAACTGCTTTTTTTGATGAAACTGCGGGGTTGTTTTCATGGATTATTTCGAATCCGGAAATGTCAAAGCCAATATTTTCAGCTATCTCTTTTATTTTTTCTGAATTTCCCACAAATAAAGGGATAACAACACTCTTTTCCGCTGCTGTCTTTACAGCTGAAAGAACAGCTTTGTCCTCTGCCGCAGCCACTGCGAGTCTTCGTGTTTTTCCTGATGTGGCTTTTTCTAAAATTGTGTCGTGAGACTTCAGTACGGTCATTTTTACCTCCTTTTATTGGTGTAATTACTCAGTCCATATGCTTTTGAATATATTGGGATATTTTTCTTTCATATCGTTTTTGAGTGTTTTTTTGAGTTTGTGTTCTGTTCCCGATTTCAGAACTTTATCCAGTAAATCGCGACCCTCCTGATAATAGCCCGATTTTATTATTTTCTTTACCACAGGTATTGATACGGGGCTCATGCTGAGAGAATCTATCCCCATTCCCAGAAAAAGAAGAGAAAAATAGGGGTCGCCTCCTATTTCTCCGCATATGGAAATTTTTGTGTCGCTGCGACTTGCTATACGGCTGAGTTTATAGAGTATTCTTATTACTGCAGGATGAAAATGGGAAAAATAGCGAGAAAGAGATTTATCGTTTCTTTCCACAGCCATCAGGTATTGTATTAAATCATTGGTTCCCACGCTAAAAAAATCAACTGTTTCAGCGAGCTCTTCTGCTATGAAAAATGCGGCCGGCAACTCTATCATGGCCCCCAGTTCAATTTTTTTCAAATTTTTTGTACAGTTCAGATTTTCAGCTTCTTCATGAAGTATTTTTTTGAAATAAAGTACCTCCTCTGTTGATGAAACAAATGGAAGAAGTATATTTAAATTGCCCAATTCGGAGGCTTTCAGCATGCCACGAATCTGTGGCCTGAAGATATGAGGAGCGGTCCGAAACAATCTTATTCCCCTTCGTCCCATGGAGCCTTTGGTGTTTATTATGTTGCCCTCTTTATCGCCACCGAAATCAAATATTCTCACTGTTACTTTTTTTGGTTCCAGTCTGTGTAGAATTTCGTAGTAAAGCTTGTAATGCTCTTCTTCCGAAGGAGGTTTTTGTGAATCAAGAAACATAAACTCTGTTCGGAACAGACCCACAGCATCGGCACCGTATTTAAGAATGAAATTTGTTTCATCGAGCATCTCTATGTTGCCTTCTACATCTATGGATGAACCGTCACGGGATACAGCAGGCTCCTCCACATTTTCAAGAAATTTTGAATAGTATGAATCATAACGCTTTTTGCGTTTTATATATTTTGTCCGTTCTTTTTTTCCGGGGCGCAGGATAACATTTCCCGAAACTCCGTCCACAATCAGGCAGTCATTGTAATCAAGTTCTGAAATCAGATTTTTAATGCCCAGAACTGCCGGAATGCCATATGCACGAAGAACCACTGTCAGATGGCTGACTCCGCCGCTTGCTTCAAGAGCCACACCTTTTAAATTTCCGCTTTTTACAAAGGGATTTATCTCGGTTATGGAAAGGTTTTGACTGCAGATTATAAAATCATCATCGGGAATCGGAAGTTTTTTTACATCTTTATTTTTATGATTTATGAGATAGCTGAGAATTTTGTCCTGTATGGTTTTCATATCTGCAGTTTTTGCAAGAGAATAATAGTTTCCGCCGCTTCCAAGCAGCATATCTTCCAATTGCTTGAAAACATTCAGAACAGCCCACTCGACATTTATATTATTTTTTTCTATTTCACCGAATATTTTTTCATGCATAACTTTATCTGTCAGCATCGCTTTGTGTGTTTTGAGAATGGAGACTGCTTCTTTTGGAAGATGTTCTTCTTTTATCGTATCCATTATTTCTGTTTTCGCTTTTTTTACTGCATCAACAAAGCGTTTTTTTTGTTCTTCATGTTTTTCCGGACGGTTTTCTATGTAATTGTGAGGAATATCAGAGAAGTTCTTATCTATAAAGTAATTGCGGCCCACGCCTATTCCCGCAACTATCTTTTCGCCTTTCATAACGAGGGATTTTGAATGGTAGCTCCGTCCTCCGACCAAAATGCTACTCCTCTTCTCCGAATTTGTTTTCAACAAGTTCTATAAGTGTTTCCATACACATCTTTTCATCTTCACCGGAAACGATTATTTTTATTTCGGTGTTTACAGGTGCTGCAAGAATTAGTATTCCCATTATGCTTTTTGCATTGATTCTCACACCGTCTTTTTCTATTTCAACTTTTGATGAAAATTGCTCGGCTTTTTGTACAAAGGCACTTGCAGCACGAGCGTGAAGCCCCAGTCTGTTGGTTATTTTTATATCTTTTTCAATCATTTTTTTCCTTTACGACAAGAAGTTTTTTTGCTGAATTGATGTTGTTTTTTGCACTTTCAACTGCTCCCTGCACCATATCCATAAGGTCTATGGATGAGTCTACCTTATCAAAAGCGTAAAGTACCATGGGCAGGTTTACCCCGGAGATTATATCGACATTTTCTTGTTTGCTCAGGGTGAAGGCTACATTTGACGGACTGCCTCCGAATATGTCCACAAAGACAATAACTTTGTAGTTTTTTTTCACAAAATTGTCCACAGCTTCTTCCAGACTTGATCTTACCGTATCCATATTTTTTATCATGCTGTAATCTATGGAGAACACCTCGTATCTGTTTGACAGGTCTTCGTTGATTATAAATTCCGCTGTCCGTACAAGTGCTTCTCCGAGATTGTCA
>JAWOGE010000167.1:0-7433 GCA_046497165.1 bacterium
CTTCTGTACTTTCCGCCCTGCGATATATTTTGTCAAGGAGTCTGGTTTTTTCCTCCACAGACATGTCGGGATCCAGAGAAAGTGCATTAAAAGCCGAAATAAGTACATCACTGTTGTTTTCATAACGGTCGGCCATGGAAAGGAGTTCCTCTTTTATTTCTTCATCTTTGCCCGAAGTATAACGGAGCTCAAGAATTTTAGCTTTCATTTTCAAATTGGATTTGTCGGTATTGCAGCTTTCATAAATTGATAATGCCTCTTCAATATAGCCACTTTTTTCCGTGCAAACAGCACCTGTTTTGCAAAGGTCATCTTCTATTTTATCAGAAAAGAAGCGCTTAAGTTCACGATAAGCAAAATAACAACGATTGTAATCTCCGGCAGCATAAGAGGTTTTGATTACAAGTTTAAGATCTTCGGCCTTTCTGGAGAATTTTTTCTCCTCATTCATGTATACGGCCATTCTCTGAGCAGTCGATGTATAGCCTTTATCCATAAATTCAAATACAATCTCTTTACAGAAATGGCGACCGGGACAACTTATGAAAAAACCACTCTCAAGAATGTTTCTGTCTTCTCTGATACGCCCCAGCTCTATTACGGCTTCACCGAGAAGATAGCGTTCCGAGCTGACAGTTTTCCATCTTTTCAGATTGCTTTCAAATCTATCCAGTTCTTTTTGTGAAAAACGGTTTCCGCTTTTTCTTTTTTCAGCACATTTGATTATTATGGAAAGTTTTTCAGCCAGTTCATAGGTCGGGAATTTGTTTTTTATTTTTTTAACAAGACTTCCCGCCTTTGAAAAGTTCTCTTTTCGATAAAGAAGTAAGGCGGCGTAAAAAGCTTCTCTTGCATTTTTACGCGTTATGATATCCGGGATCTCAATGGATAAAGAATCTATTTTATCTGAAGATTTCGGGTATCTCCTGTCAAAAAGATAGGCTGTTTCTTTATCAGAAATATCTGTTTTTCCGGATATCAGAGCCATCAGAGATTCCATTTCAGGATCTCTTTCTCCGGTTATGGTATAGTAGAACTTCAGCTGTTCTGTTATTTTATCTTCATGTGTCAGATGAAAATCAAGAACCGCATAAGCGATTAGATAGAAAAGTGCTTTTTTTATATCGTTGTTTCCGGTTTCTTCTCTTTCAAGCATTTTAAGCCGGCCCAGACGCTGTTCAAATTCAGGAAAAGAGAGAGAGCTGAAATGTCTTGAGGGTTGTGCCAGTGATCGACTGAAGTCCGTAGGATGTTCAAAAAACAAAAAATACCATAAGACACCGGCAACGATAACAAAAACACCCGCAAGCATCAGCAAAGTACGGGTTCCCGCTTTTTTATAGGATTCGGTTTCCTCGGTGCAGGATGTGGTTTTAAGCAGTTTTTCAAAGTTTTTTTTGACCTCCTCTTCAGGAATGTCTTTTCTCTCCTCACCATCCAGAGCGTTTTGTTTTTCAAGTTCACTGAGAGCTTTGAAATGGTTGGGATTAACTTTTATTACCGACTTGAGAGATTTGATCCCTTCCTCAGTTTTCTGTGTCCGAATGCAGGCAACGCCGTAAAAATAGTTAACATCAGCATTTCTATCGCCTTCCCAGTTTTCAACAGTTCGGCAAATTTCTTCGTATTTTTCCTCTTTCATGGCTGCTTCAAGAAAATCTATTAGTGCAGGAAAAGTTTTTTTCTCCTCAAAAGCTTTTTCTTTTATCATGAATTCTCTTGTCATGTTTTTGAATACACTCCTCTTTGATCTTCGGGATGAAGTTTTGCAACAGCACGCCCCAGTTCGTCCATAATTTCCGCTTTTCTGTTTTTGCCTTTAAAAGATTTTTTCAGATCTTCAAGAAAAATCATATCTCCCACATTCAGACGGAGATCACTAAAATTCAGAGCAGTCGCATTTATGGGGAGAAGTTTTTCAGTCCCCACAATTGAAACGGGAAGAACAGCTGTGTTACCGGGAATATTCATAAGTCGGAAAACACCCGGTAAAAAAGTTTTCAGTTTTTTTGACCGACTTCTGCTTCCTTCTGGAAATATAAGAAGTATTTTTACCTTTTTTCTTATATCACGGGCTACTTTTCTGGTGGCATTGGCAACCTCTCTGTATTTTACCGAAGCATCCTCGGTTGCAACACTTCTTGATTGTGCAATGAGCAGAGAGTTGAAATGAAGTGAAGAGAACTTTTTGAACTTGTTGTTATAAACTTTCGGCCCCACAACAACTGAAAAGTCTTTTTTGAAATCGTACTTCTTCATAAAAGGGGAAAACTCTGAAGCTATTACATTTGCATCACCATAACTTATATGGTTGGATATTATGAAAAGTTTATCGATACTACCTTTGTTAAGAAGGGAAAAAGCACTGTCAACATTTTCCTTTCCCATAAAATTAGTGTTTGTCAAAAGGTCCACAACCTTATCCAGAAAAATCCGGACAAAAGTGCTTCCCGGATAAAAACCCCATGTTTTACCTGCATTATTGAAATGTTCGACAAAATTCTCTATCTCCGGAACTGAAAACTCAACTGCCAAATCATGAAGAATACTGTGCAGATCAAGAGGAACCGTCTTACGCCAGTCCGGAAAAATATTCTCAAGTATTTTGACAACTTCCTCTTTTATTTTAAAACCGCTCATTGTTATGAACCTCATTTCAGTCAAACAACCACATTATATATGAAAAAAGTACTTAAATGCAAATTCTCTGTTATTTTTAAATGAGAGAGTCGAACAATTCAGGTATGCAGTATAAATCAAAATTAAAATTCCATTTCGCATATTTTAGAAACAGAATTTCAGCGTTTATCAAACTCTCTGAAAAATCGTTTAATATCAACACCGTTTACTACTTCGGCTTTTTCAAATTTTGTCCAGATACTGTCCCAGCCTTTTTTTATGTCCTCGGAGATTATTCCGTGGTTTATTGATCTGTCGGCTTCCAGAAAAGCAGATATTTTATCAGCCGCCTCTATGAGTTTCCCGTCAATGGGACTGTATTCAGGACTGTCGTAATGTTCTCTGAGTTTTTTGTAGGAAACTTTTTCGGTTTTACCGTTTTTCAATATACGATTTTCAAATTCATCCGTAGTAAAGTGAAAGAGCTCTTTTTTGAAAAAAGGATGCATTTTGGGTTCAAGCTCTTTTTGTATAAAAATATTCTCTATTTTTTTAACAACTTCGGGCAGATTTTCGGTGGCTCTTTTTACAGGGGATATGATATCCCGTGTAACTGCTTCGGGCAGATCATGAAAAAGTGCAGAGAAAAAACCGTTGAAAAGTCTTGCTGAAGAAAGCGGTCCGGGGGACTCTCTGAGAAGAAGAAGCGTAATGCATGCGGTGAAAAGAGAGTGCCCCAGGACAGTTGTCTGCGGAGTACGCTGGGATTGTCCCCAGCGAATCTGATATCTCATCTCTTCGGTTATTTCTAGAAATTCAAATGGCGGGTGCCGAAGCATGAGAAGTTGAAAAGCCTTAAGATCCATAAATTTGTCAACATCTCTGAAGAGTTCTTTTTCCACCTGTTTTATTTTGGAAGATGAGGGATTCATGCTTTTAAGTATCTCAAATTCACGGAGTGTTGAGAATTTATGTGCCGCCTTTGCTATTTTGTCACTCAAATCCCCGGATTCATCTTCTGTTTTCACATATTTCCGAAAAGAATCAAGGAGTTCTTCATCAGTTATAATGCCCTCGTAACAGGAAACAACCCACTCATTGAGCTTCCGGTATTCATCGGGAGCAGTCTCTTTTATCATCCCCAGAACCGGTGCTTTTATGTCTGAAAGAACGATTTTTCTCAGAAGCTCAAAAAAACCTGCGTAAATTATTTTTTCCCATGATATATCTTTCCCCGCCTTCTCTTCAAATGTTCCTATGAGATAAGCTATTATCATTTTTTCGCCGACTTTGTCCATCTCAACAAATTCAACGGGCCTCAGCAGGTCGTTCCAGCGTTTAACAGAAAAACCCTTGAATATTTTTAATGCAAAATTCCTGTGTATCATCTTCCCCCCCGTTTATTGAATGGTGTCAGTTTTTTTAGAGATTTACAAACAAAATCATTCAATGGTTCCGCCCCCCATGAGAATCTCTCCGTCATAAAGTGCAACAGCCTGCCCCGGCGTTATCGAGAGTTGAGGTTCGTCAAAAGCCACCTCTATTTTCTGTTCACTGATGCGTTTGATTTCCGCAGGTGCTTCTTTATGTTTCTGTCTGATTTTTGCTTTTGCCCTGAATTTATCCGGAGGAGTTCCCGGAAGCATATAGTTGAAAGATGAGGCCGTAAACTCTCTTGAAAAAAGCTGTTTTTTTTCGGTAACTACAATTCTGTTTTTCCCAGCATCTATTTTAAGAACATATAGGGGTTCGGGATTGCTTATTCCGAGGCCTTTTCTCTGTCCCACAGTGTAGTGAATAATCCCTTTGTGATGTCCGAGAACTTCACCTTTTTCGTTGACAATTTCTCCTTCAGGAAGATTCTCCTCCTTAAAAACCTGTGAATACTCTCCTGCAATGAAATCCTGACTTTCCGGCCTTTCAGCCACATCAAGACCCATTTCACGGGCAATGGCCCGAACTTTTTCTTTTTTAAGCTCCCCCAGCGGAAACAAGAGTCTTTTAAGTGTTTCCCTTCTCAGACCTTGAAGAAAATATGTCTGATCCTTTCCTGAATCAACCGCTTTTTTCAGATAAAAACTACCGCTGTCCTCAACTTTACGAACATAGTGACCTGTGGCAAAAAAATCAAAATCGAGTCCCGAATCTTCCGCCTTTTCAATTAAAGCTCCGAATTTCATTCTGTGATTACACATAACACAGGGATTAGGAGTCCTTCCTGACATATATTCTTTTTTAAAATAGCGGATAACCTCTTTCTTGTACTCCTTTTTAAGATCAACAACCTCATGTCGGATACCGAGATCGTCACAAAAATTTTTCACTGCCTCTATCTCTTCATCTTCACCGGGACCGTAACATGAGTTTTTTATGTCTTCACTGATGTTCAAAGAGCCGTCCCAGACAGACATTGTCAAGCCGGTAACATTATAACCTTTTTCCAATAAAAGTGCCGCCGTCACAGAGGAGTCAACTCCTCCGCTCATACCCACGGCAACTGTTTTTTTTAAATTCGCCATATTTTCTCCCTGTGGCTTCATTTGCTGTTTCATTATAACCTCCAATCTTTTTTTATCAAACTACCTCTGCAAATTCTGAAATGCAACTCTCTGAATGTAGTAGCTTGAAAACTTTTGTTTTATGAAACTGCTGTTATAATCACTGTGATTGCCCATGAGAGTTCTTAGAACTTTGTTGAAGGAGCTACTTTGATGGAGAAGATATCTTTTGTAATTCCTGTTTATAATTCTGAAAAAAGTATAGCACTTACTGTTTCCGAAATAAAAAAGGTCATGAATAACAGTTTGACAGATTACAGACATGAAATAATATTGATCAACGACGGCAGCAGGGACAACTCCGATTCTGTATGCCGTGAACTTGTTGAAAAGTATAAAAATATGAAATACATATGCCTTGCAAGAAATTTCGGTCAGCATAATGCTGTTCTTGCTGGCTTTAATGCTGCAGACGGAGACTATCTCATCAGCATGGACGATGATCTACAGCTCATGCCGGAGGACACGGAACTTCTTCTGAGAAAAATGAAAACCGACAATCTGGATGTTGTCTACGGTAATTACAGGTCGAAAAAACACGGGGTTTTCAGAAATTTAAGCACTCGAATCAATCAGAAAATGGGAGAAATACTTCTTGACAAGCCTGAGGACATTCAACTTACAAGTTTTTATATTGTCAGAAAATATGTGGCAGATGAGATTCGTCAATACAGAGGGCCTTTTCCCTACATGGGCGGTCTTGTTTTACGAACTACCGGAAAAATAGGCTCCGTTGAGGTTCGTCACCGTGAGAGAAAATACGGTAGCTCCAACTATACTTTGAAAAAACTTTTCGGACTGTGGCTCAACGGATTTACGAATTTCTCGGTCAAACCCCTCAGATTCATTGCCTTTACAGGTGTGGTCTCCTTTGTTGTCTCCATGATTTTTATGGTTTTTCTTCTTGTTAAAAAATGGATAAATCCGGATATTCCCGTTGGATGGACATCAATAATTCTGTCTGTTTTCGCATTCGGAAGTCTCCAGCTTGCCGCCACAGGATTTGTCGGTGAATATGTGGGTAGAGTTTTTATGAATATAAACAGAAATCCCCAGTATGTTGTCAGGGATTTCATGGTTTCCGGCGTGGATGATGAACAGAAAAAATAAAAGTATTCTTGTTCTCGGAACAGGAAACGCACAAATTGATCTTATAGAACACTGTAAAGACAAGGGATTTCATGTTCACGCCTGCAGCAACAGAAACAGCGATACGGGGCGTTTTCTTGTTGACGAATTTACAATGACAGACATAAAAGATACAGACTCTCTTACAGACTACTGCAGAAAAAAAAGCATTGGCTGTGTTTATTCTACAGGTTCCGACATAGCTGTTCCGGCGGCCGCAAAAATAAGTGATCGTCTTGGTTTGCCCTCTTTTTTATCAAAAGAGACCGCTTTTTCCATGAGAGACAAGGCAGAAGTCAGAAAAAGCCTCGGTGACAGCGAGTTCAATCTGCCTTTCAGGGAAATTTCCAGAAAAAGTGAACTTCAGAACTGGGATTGTTTCCCGGCCATAATAAAACCGGTGGACAGTCAGGGTCAGAGAGGAGTAATCAAAGTAGACTCCGTTGAAGAAGCGACCTCTGTGTTCAGTTCGGTACAAAAATTTTCCATGTCCGGCAGAGTTATAATAGAAAAATTCATGGACGGTGATGAGATTTCAATCAACGCCTATATCTGTAATTCAAATGCAGTATTCAGTGTAATTTCTGACAGGGAGATTTTCAGTGAATTTCCGGGTGGAATTCCCAGGCGACATCAGGTCCCTTCACAATATGATAGCTCTTTTATGAGAAAAAAGGCTTCTGAACTTGTAAATATAATCTGCCGAAAGTTTTCTCTGTACAACGGGCCTCTTTATATTCAGGCGAAAATTGACGGCAACCACATAAAACTCATTGAATGTACTCCGAGACTTGACGGCTGCCATCTCTGGAGACTCATTGAACATGCTTACGGAGTTAACCTTCTCGACATAAGTATACAACATCTGATTTATGGAGAAAAACCATCTTCTGACAGATTTTTACACAAAAAATCTGTGCCGTGTTTTCTTGAATTCATATGTCAAAAACCCGGTACTAAAGTTGAGAAAAATATTTCCGGAGCGAAAGATTGTGTTTTTCTCAGGTGGTACTTCAAATCCGGCGAAAAAGTCCGCAGTCTTAACGGATACATGGAAAAGGTTGCTTATTTTATAAAAGAAGGGGATTTATACGAAACGGAGAGATTTTAATGACAGGTTATTATGCG
>JAWOGE010000111.1:0-7014 GCA_046497165.1 bacterium
CCCCGGATCAACATCCACAAAGATAGCGATTTTTGAAGACAAGAAAGAGGTGTTTGCGGAAACAATAAGACATCAGGTTGAAGAACTCAAACCTTACGGTAATATAATAGAACAGCATGAGTTCAGAAAAAATATTATTCTTGATGAAATTAAAAAACAGGGTATCTCCCCTGAATCTCTGGATGCTGTTGTTGGACGCGGCGGACTTGTAAAATCAATTCCAAGCGGTGTTTACCGTGTAAATGACAACATGCTTGATTTTCTGCGTGCATGCAAAAAAGGTGAACACGCATCAAATCTCGGAGCCATACTGGCAAAAGAGATAGTCAGTGAAACCGGAAAAGAGATAGATGCTTACATAGTGGACCCTGTGGTTGTAGATGAAATGGAACCTCTGGCACGAATTTCAGGAATGCCCGGAAATGACCGTAAAAGTATATTTCACGCTCTCAATCAAAAAGCCGTAGCCCGGAGATATTGCAGGGAAAACGAAAAAGAGTATCATAAAGTAAATATTATCGTAGTACATATGGGCGGCGGAATTTCTGTGGGAGCTCACAAAAATGGTAAAGTAATTGATGTGAACAACGCCCTTGACGGTGACGGACCTTTTTCTCCGGAAAGAACAGGTGGGGTTCCCGTGGGACATCTTGCCAAAATGTGTTTTTCAGGAGATTACAAACTTTCCGACATAAAGAAAAAAATAAAAGGGAATGGCGGACTTGTTGCCTACCTCGGTACAAACGACGGCCGTGAAGTGGAAGAAAGAGTACAAAAAGGTGACAAGGAAGCTGAACTTGTGTATAAAGCAATGGCTTATCAGATATCAAAAGAGGTCGGAGCTCTCGCCACTGTGCTTCGCGGAAATGTTGACAATATCATACTCACAGGCGGACTTGCATATGATAAAAATTTCATATCATGGATAAAAGAAAGAGTCTCTTTCATTGCCGACACAACAGTATATCCCGGAGAAGACGAAATGAAAGCTCTTGCTGAAAATGTATTTTACGCACTGAAAGGCGAACTGCCCATAAAGGAATATGAATAAAAGAAAAAGAATTTTTCAGGCCCGGAATAAATTGAAATCAGTCTTTCGGGCCTTCAATACAGTTATGACAATATCCGTTTTCTGTCTGATCTTACTCTCCTGTGCTTCTGCAGAAAAAAAAGAACCGAAATATGAAGGTGGTTTTTTTGAAACATGCTTCTATTTTTCCGCCATGCCGGAAAACATCGGTTACAGCCATCTTGTCAAAGCATCCAAATTTTTCAGAGACGAATTTCGCGGCAGAGTCCAGAGTAAAAACATATTTGAAATGAGATTTCACGGCAAAAAAACATGCTTCTTTTCAAAAAAAAGAGTGGATAAAAAAACCGAAGAGATGGTTTTCAGGAACAGGAACAAAAAAATAGAGTACCTACTCAACGCTTTTTTTACAGAGGGAAACTCCTCTGTTTACTGGAGTGACGGAAAAAGAATCCGCAAAATACACGATAATATTTCTGAAAAATCCAAACTGCCGCTTATAACGGAAAACACTGAAACAGACCGAATAGTTATAAATGGTTACGATCACCGCATAGTATATTTCAAAAACTATCTTAAATCCATAGATATGCCTTTCAAATTAGGTATGGATGAAAACAAAGATATAAAATTAATAATTGAAAAAACAGACGATGAACGATTTATACTCATCCCTTTTTTTCTGGTACAAATTCAATTTCAGGGAGATTGCTTCACATGAACCCGGAGATATCTCTGTGATTTCAGAAAATTCAAATAAAGAATCCGCAAAATTAAAAATGTATTATGAAGGATGGAAAAAAAGAGAAGCTGAAATAAAAAAAAGCAGCCGAGATATTATAAAGACAAAAAAATCGGTCCTCAACTCCTCTTTTAACGAAGAACAGATAACTGCTTACATGTTTGACATTAAAAACAGTTACAAAAACTCCCGAACAATTGCCAAGCTGTACTCTCCAAAATACAGTGGCGGAGAAATAACTCCCGTAGTAAAACTTTTTTCTTCAGAACTGCTCATCAATAGCCGGGTTGTAATATCACCGGAAGACATTTTTTTGTGGATTTATTCAGCTGATGGCAATTTTGATTTCAGGGATGAATCTTTTATGGGCAATCTTTTAAGTCTTAAACTTGCTAAAAGACTTTACACCGGAACTCCCTCGTTTCTTGGAGGGCAGAATCTTTTCAACAGAACCATGAACATCCCTTTTGAAGCCTTGAAACAAACACTTTTTTCAGAAAATGAGGTTGTTTATTACGGTGATTTTAAAAAGAAGCAATATCTTTATACCAAATCCGGATTTTCTGAAAAATCCGCCATAAAAAATCCCGGAGAAATAAAAGGAACAAAAGCTTTTTTCGGCTCAACCGAAAATGTCCGATACATTGTAGTCTCTGTGGTTGTCAGATCGGATTCAGCACAAGAACACATAAAAAAGGCAAAAGAGGTATTTATAGACAGCAAAATCTCCATTATTCATGAAATTCATGAAAACACTGGCAATAAAGATGGCTGGGCTTCACTTTCTTTTGTTGTACCTTCAGATTTTGAACAAAAAATCATAAAACTTTTTGACTCTTCCGTAGCATCTGTTCATAAAACTTTTTCACTCGGAGTATATCGTGTCGAAGAATAAAAACAAAGAAAAAAACACGGGAAAAACTATTCTCTTTGTTGAGATATCGGCAGCAATTTCTCTGCTTTCAGCTCTTTTTCTGTGGATATCACTTTCCGCTTACGAAAAAAATCTTTTCGGCGAAAAATTCATAACAGGAAAACTGGGCTTCGAAGCTGCACATAACTGTTCTGTATTTTTTGGCTATGCTTCTTATTTTATTCCCATAATTATTGGAATCATAATATTTATGATTCTTTACAGAAAACTATGGCCATATCTCATTATGAATCTACTTGTTTTTATATCTCTCATGCCTTTTTTTCATTTCATAGATTTAAATCCTCTTAAATGGAATTACCCCGGAGGCTGGCTCGGTAAAAAAGGTATGGAAGAGCTGTTTATGCCCTATCTCGGATTTTATGGAACTACTCTGTTTTTCATTCTTGTTTTCATCGTCTATACCACACTTACACTTAGAACTCC
This sequence comes from bacterium, assembly GCA_046497165.1. GTDB lineage: Bacteria > UBP6 > UBA1177 > UBA1177 > JAWOGE01 > JAWOGE01. The sequence goes on from JAWOGE010000111.1 coordinate 3,133, forward strand.
TGTTATTTTTGAAACACTGAAAAAAACTCCTGCATTCGGTAAAATAGTAAAAAAACTCTTCTCCCATATCTTTTCCCGAATCGGCAATATACAGATATTCCCCGAAAAACCGATTAACAGGAAAAATAAAGAAACAGAGAAGTTTTCCGAAAAAATTTCAGAAAAGGAAATATCTGAAAAAAAAGAGGAAAGCAAAGAAGAAAAAAATGAGGTCGTTGTAAAATCCAGTAAAAAAACAGATAAAACAAAAGTAAGACGATCAAAAAAAAGCTCCTATAAAATTCCTCCGATATCTCTTCTTTCCAAAGAGGAAAACATAAAAGATACCGTGGAACAGAAAAAACATGTTACTAAAACTGCCGGGCTTATAGAAAGCAAGCTCATGCAGCACAATGTTGAGGTAAGTGTTAAAGAGGTAACAATAGGCCCCGTCGTAACCATGTACGAACTTGCTCTCGGCAAAGGCGTGAAAGTCAGTCAGGTCCATACGCTTGAACAGGATATAGCAGTAGTAGTTGGCGGAAAACAGACAAGAGTTGTTCCTAGACTCTCAGGAAGACCTTACATAGGCATAGAAGTTCCCAACCACATACGGCTTGTCATAAAAATGCGCTCTATACTCGAATCAGAAAAGTTCTGCAACCATATTGAATCCGGACTTCCGATGGTACTGGGAAAAAAAGTAGACGGAACACCGATTATCGCCGACCTGACAGCCATGCCTCACCTTCTTGTTGCCGGAACTACCGGAAGCGGTAAATCTGTAGGACTGAATGCGTTTATAACCTCGCTTCTTTTCACCTATTCACCCTATGATGTACAGTTTCTCATGATAGATCCGAAGGGCAACGAATTTAATGTTTATGAAAACATACCGCATCTTCTGATGCCTGTGGTTGTCGACTCTAAAAAAGCGGCTCTCACAGTGAAATGGGCCGTCAACGAGATGGAGGAGCGTTTCAGAAAACTCAGTGAAAACTATGTTCGGGATATCTCCTCTTACAATAAAAAAGTGGAGGAGATAAACAAAAATCTGAAGAACAAAGAACAACATTTGAGCAAAATGCCTTATATAGTAATAGTCATCGATGAGTTTGCCGACCTCATGATGGTGGCGGGCAAAGATGTTGAAATGTCGGTAACCCGTATAGCACAGAAAGCACGGGCTGTGGGAATACATCTTATTATAGCGACACAAAGACCCACACGGGATGTAATCACAGGCCTCATAAAAGGCAATCTACCTGTCAGAATAGCGTTCAGAGTGGCTTCTGCCATCGACAGCAGAACAATACTCGACAAAAACGGTGCTGAAAAATTGCTCGGAAAAGGTGATATGCTTTATATCCCGCCCGGATCTTCCGAACCTGAGCGTGTACACGGAGCTTTTATATCTACCTCTGAAGCAAAAAAAGTTGTCAGCTTCATAAGAGAAAATACAGAGTGTGACACATCTGACTCAAGCTTTACAGCCGCCGATTCCCCTGAAAAATTCGTTGAAAACTCAAATGCAGGTATGGAAAAAGAAAATTCCGATGATGTCAGTGAAGATGAACCGCTGTGGAACGAAATAATTGAATACATAAAAAAAAGCAGGAAGTGTTCAGCTTCTCGTTTACAACGCAAATTCAAAATAGGTTATAACAGAGCTGCAAGAATTGTTGAGGATCTTGAAGAAAAAGGATATGTAGGCCCTCCGGACGGCTCAAAACCACGAGAAGTTCTTCTTCCCCGTGAAGATAAATAATCTTTGAAAAAACCTTCTGTAATGCTCTGGATGATAACAGATTTCTCATTTTACCCGGAAACAGACAGTGCTGTCAGTTATATTTCATCAATGATAGAAGCAGGCGTTTCAAAAGTTTCTCTGAGAGCAGAAAATAACAAAGTTTCCCGAAGCGAAATAATTAATATATTGCAAATCCTGAGAAACCGGCATGGGAAAGATACGATATTTCTGCACAACATCCATCCATCTCAGGCTCCGGAAAAGTGCAGAGAGTTTCATTTTAAAAGCGATATGATTCCCAATCTTCCTGCAATAAGAGATCAATATCCTCACATAAAAATCGCAGTATCAACCCACTCTTCAAAAGAGTACAAATATGCTTTTTCTGAAGGTGCGAATGCCGTTTTTTACTCTCCCCTATTTACTCCGTTTTCAAAAAAAACTGACAGAAGACCGACTGTTTCACCTATAAAAAGAAAAAATCTTTATCTTCTCGGAGGAATTAATACAATGAGGGCGGCTGAATTAATAAGGAAGGGATATCTTTTCCTGTCCGGCATATCACTTTTCCATGAAAAAAATGCCGGAGCAAAGGTTAAGTATCTTGTTTCATTGATGAATCATCAGGAGGAACAAAATGAATAAAACAACACAACTTGAGGCAGCAAAAAAAGGGATCATAACTCCGGAGATGGAGCATGCTGCCGCAGAAGAGAGAACCAGTCCGGATGAACTTAGAAAGCTTATAGCTGACGGGAAAGTCGTTATCTGTAAAAATCATCTGCACGATGTCAAACCTCTGGCCATAGGCGAAAAATGCAAAATAAAAGTGAATGCCAACATCGGAACCAGTGAAGATGTCAACTCTCTTGAAGAAGAGATAGAAAAAGCCCGTGTGTGCGTAAAATATGGAGCGGATGCAATAATGGATCTTTCAACAGGTAGGGATTTGGACCATACCAGAGAAGAAATAATGAAAGCCGCCCCCGTAACCATAGGAACAGTTCCCATCTACCAGGCAATTGTACAAAACTTGCGAGAAAGAAAAAAACCTTTTGCTGAAATGACAGCGGATGAACTTTTTTCAGCCATAGAAGACCAGGTTCGCAGTGGAGTTGATTTTATAACCGTACACACCGGAGTTACCCGTGCTGTTCTTGAAACCCTTAGAAAATCGGGACGAACCATGGGGATCGTATCAAGAGGCGGCTCTATTCTTTCAAGATGGATGAGCTTTAACAAAGCTGAAAATCCTCTGTATGAATATTACGACCGGCTTCTCGACATTGCTCACTCATATGATTGTGTTCTGAGTCTCGGTGACGGACTCAGACCGGGAGCTCTTGCCGATGCCGGTGACCGTTCTCAAATACATGAACTCATTGTCCTCGGGGAACTTACAAAACGAGCTCAGGAAAGAGGCGTTCAGGTGATGATAGAAGGTCCGGGGCATGTTCCTCTCAACGAAGTTAAAACAAACATGGAAATTCAGAAAACAATATGCGGAGGAGCTCCTTTTTATGTTCTGGGACCCATTGTAACCGACATAGCTCCGGGCTATGACCATATAACTTCAGCCATAGGAGGTGCCGTGGCAGGCATGAGCGGTGCAAACTTTCTCTGTTATGTCACTCCGTCGGAACATTTGAGTCTTCCCACAATTGAAGATGTTAAAGACGGTGTCATAGCATCCAAAATAGCTGCTCACGCTGCCGATATAGCCACAGGTTTTCCGGGAGCCCGCGAATGGGATGCAGAAATGGGTCTGGCACGGAGAAATCTTGACTGGGAAAAACAACTCTCTGTGGCTCTCGATCCCGAAAAAGCTGCATCATACCGAAAAAGCAGGCCTGCGGAAACAGACGATGAAACATGTTCCATGTGTGGTGATCTCTGTGCTTTGAAGAACTACACAGAAGCTGAAAAAATCATGAACAGAAAAACCTGAAAACCCCATGAAAAAGAAAAAAAGACCTCTTTTTGATATAAAGGGCAGGTTGCTGGACAGGTTCCAGAAAATTGTAAATATAGACGCTCCGGCAAAGGAGATAGCTCTGGGTATGTCGTGGGGTATATTCGTAGGCTGGCTACCTCTCATGGGAATTCAGATGCTCTTTGTTCTACTGCTTACATTTCCCTTCAAAAAAGTTAAC
>JAWOGE010000126.1:0-5155 GCA_046497165.1 bacterium
TTAAGAGGAATTAAATAAAAAGCAATTGAAATCACAAGAATTGCCGCTGCCGATATTTTTATACTTTTTTTTCCTGTCATACTTAAAAAGAAAAACACATAAAATAGTATATTTACATAATTTGGAGGTTTTACAGTAGGTATCAACATCCCCTGCGAATATTGTGACAGTCCTTTTGTAATTACAATCAAAGCATCGCATAAAAACTGTAAAATCTCCATAAAAGGCGGCAGAATTTGCGGAAACAGAAAGAATGTCAGCTGTACTGCAAATGTAAGAGCTACTGTTATCCCCATTACCGGAAGAAGTATAAGATTGGCAAGGGGAGCCGCATAAGTTACATATCCATTAAAACTGCTTAAAATGGGAATAAGTGCTGTATTTACCATTATCCCGGTGGTTATTATGCGTATGCTCACCGAATTTGAAGATCGTTTCCATGAGTAAATTACAGTGCCGACAGCAACTGCACTCATAATAAAACTGTACTGTGTGATACTGTGGGGGACAAGTGTAAGAGTAAGAAGAAGAGAGATGATATATACAAATTGCGGATGAAGAAAAATACCGGATTTTCTGAAGCCGGATATGAGCATTATAAAAACAGCTGCACGAACAGTGGGAATGGACCATCCTGTTATCCACAGATAAAAAATTGCTCCGGCCATAGAAAACAGAAAACTTATATATGTTATAAAAATGGATGACAGAAATTTAAAAGAACGAAGAACTTTTGTTATGAAAAAGAAAAAAAGTAGAACAGTGCCGATGTGAAGTGCTGAAAGTGCTATGATATGGGAAGTGCCTGTTCTGGAAAACGGACGCCTGAAAGAGGAACCGAATCGTCTTTCACCGGTAAGCAGAGCGGTGGCAAGAGGCCCCATCTTTTGCCTTTCCGTAAACTTTATGAAGCGTTGTCTTAAGCTATTCGGGTTTTTTATTTCAAAATTTTTAAGATGATAAGCTCTGTTTTTTCTTTCTACATCTTCCCGTTTCCAACTTATAATATCGTTTTTTTCAAGTGATTTTGTTTCTTCAACTCTGTAGAACCATCCCCGGTAAAGAAGAATGCTGTTGTCAGAAACTTTTTTTATGGTGCCGTTGTATGTTTCCGGGAATGTAAAGTCCCGATATGAAGTATAGGTCCCGCATAAAAAGAAAAAAATGAGAATAAAAAAAATCTTTTTTCTTTCTTTCTCCATAACAGTGAGAATAATAACAACTACAGCACCTTGAAAACCTGTTAAAAAACCCGTGATAAAAGAGATAAGAACAGAAAAATGAAGAGAATATAAACGGAAAAAATTGTTTTTTACATCTCTGCCTTCGCCTAACATAAAGCATATAATATCAAATTAAAAATATAAAACAATTTATTGGCTTTCAGAAAAAGGGTGCAGAATAATTTTATCCTGGATCGTTCGATTCAGGTTAAACTAATATTTTATGCACAAAATAAATTGACATTGACACTTTTGAGAAGAAAAATCGCTCATTTGAATGTTTGCTTCTTGCACCGCTACCACTTGAAATTTTGATGCTCGCAAAAACCGGCGGAGCCATACTCTTCGGGGATTTTCAATGCCTTTGTGCCCATAGTGATGGCTGCGTTTCTTGTCGACATCTCAAATGTTGCCTGGTCTATATTTTTACCAGCGGTGATTCTGATAGCAATCGCCTCAACTTTTCTCGGGCTGTTCATAGCTGTAGCAGTCAGTGAGGTGTCCGATAATGGACAGCCTTTAGTTTTCTCTCACACCTTTCATTATGTCAGATCATAAAGCACTTCATAACCGTCTTCAATAACTCTCCGGAAACTGTCAGAGATCGTTTTGAAATCAAGAATGTCAACTCGGTAGGGAATGTCAGATTGAGCAAACTCTTCTTTAATTCTTTCAAGTGTGAGAGGGGAAATTGAATTTTTTGCCACAATTGCAATGTCAATGTCTGAATATGGTCTCGCTGTCCCTTTGATTCTCGAGCCGAAAACTCTGATTTCGCAATCAGGAATATGTTTTCTTATGGTTTTCGCAATAAAAGCAAGGTCTTGATTTTTTGCATCAATCATTGCGATTTTTGATCCTTTCTAAAAAGATCTTCGCTTCAGGAAGAAATTGTTCAGCAATATTATATACATATTGAGCAACATCTTCGTCGTAAACATGTGAAGTTCTGTTTCTTGCCGTATGAAATTCAAACCATTTCTCAGTTTTTTCAATAAGTTTGTTTTCACTTGCAAGCCTGAAAAGCTCTTTTCTGGCTATTCCGTCAACATAAGTTGCACCGATATTTTCTGAAAGCCACCTTTTCATGAATTTCCAACAAAGTTCATAAGTAAATTCAAAATTCTGAATAACTCCCGCAATGATAACTTCCATTTCATCGTTTTTGCAGTTGCTGTCTGCTTTTTTTTCAGCAACTGCAATAGATCTTTCAAGAGAATTCACAGCTTTTATTAAACTGTTAAGTTCAAGAGACATTATATTTCCCCCAATATCAGTTTCTGCTTTACATTTTAGAGCTAAAAAAAGATTTATCAATATCTTTCTCTCGGAAATGGGCAAACTTTTCCGGACAGTGTAAAGCGACAATTATTTTTCCCTCAACGACAATTAGATTTACCCGTTTAAGTTGCTGAAAACCCACTAAAAATCAAAAAACATTTTTTACATAATTTATATTACCTGAATCGTTCGATTCTGAGTTGGAAAACATGGGAAATGATTCTGATTCAGAAGAGTTATACAAAATCTGAGATTACACTACCGATTTCTTTGATGTACGAAACTTGTGTAAAAATTATACTTGAATAAGTTAATAAAATGTCTATTCTAATATGGTTCTGTTTTTTGATGAAGGAGGAAAAGTGAAAAAAGTATTTCTTCACGGTTTTGCTTCCGATCATCATGTATGGGAGGGTATTCATAACCATTTCCCGGATTCTGAATATCCTGATATAAGTTTTTCAAAAAACGGAAAGATAAAATATCCTGAAATCCGGGAAGATGTCATACTTGTGGGATGGTCCATGGGCGGAATGATTGCTCTGGATATGCTGAAAAAAAATTCTGATAAAGTTAAAGCACTTGTTTTGATATCATCATCACCGGGTTTTATAAAATCATCTCTTTTCCCGAAAGGCAAGCCTGCGGAAGCCTTAAGTCGGCTTGAAAAAAATATTTTGAACATGGATATGCGAACATTGGGAGATTTTCAGAAGCAGCTTTTTTCCGTAAAAGAGATTCGTAAAGGGTATCTCCGGGATTTCAGGAAGCATCTGGCAGGCAGGTTTGAGGTGTCTGTGAAAACCTTACTGAGTTCACTTTCATATCTTAAAAAATGGAAAGTCCTCCCGCCTTATCCTCAAATACCCGTACTTGTTTTTCATGGAAAATCGGACACTGTTATTCATCCTTCGGCTCTGAAAAGCTGGGAGAAGCTTTTTCCCGAAGCAGAACAGCTGCTTGTTGACGCCGGACACGCCCCCGTAATTACACGCAGGGAATTTATAATTTCAAAAATAAAAGATTTTCAATGATATGAATAAGATAATCAGAGACAGAGTAATAAGGAATTTTGACAACGCCGCAGAAACATACGATAAAGCGGCTTCTGTTCAGACCCGGGTTGTTGATGATTTCATATCTTTTTTTCCTCCCGGTGAATTTTTCCGGAGAAATTCTGTTCTTGAACTGGGTGCCGGCACCGGACTTCTGACATCCCGGATTCTTCCCTTTTCTCCCTCTTTTCATCTCGCTTCCGATATCTCTCCGGCTCTTCTCAGAATCAACGAAAAAAAACACGGAGCTTATAATCAGTTTTCAACAAAGATTGCTGACATGAATACAGCTGATTTCAGACGGAATTTTGATTTTGTCATCTCCTCTTCCACATTTCAGTGGGCTCTTGATTATGAAAATCTTTTCAGAAATATCCGCAGGCATATTGTAAAAGGCGGAGAGCTGATTTTCAGTATATTTACAGCCGGAACACTCAGGGAAATAAGAGAAGCCTGTCTTGTATCGGACATACCTTTTCCCGGACAGCACCTCTCTTCAAAAGAGGAGATAATCCGTATTCTCAGCATTTCCGGGCTGGAAGTACTGCATTCAGAAACAAAATCCTACACAGACAGTTACAGCACAGTGAGAGAGATGCTCGCCAGTCTTAAAAAAACGGGTACTTTTGCTGCCGGATCAAAAGTTCTTTCTATCGGTGAGCTGAAAAAGATGCTCTCTTCTCTGGAAAAACAGTTTGAAGAAAAAAATTCAGCCTCCCTTAGCTATGAGTCGGTTTTTTTCCGCTGCAGAAAGACCTGACGCTACGGAATCAGAATTGAACAATTCAGGTTATAATCTGTTGAATCTTTAAAAAAATTCATATTTTTCGTATTTTTTTCGGAAAAATGAGTCTGGGTGCTCTTGTACATCAGTGAATGTTCACTTCAATGTGATTACGGAGGATATGATGATTTATGTTATTATCGCAATAGCAATTTTGTTTACAGGGTTTACAGGATTTATTTCAGGAGTGGCTACGGCCAATTCCGAGGCGGTTTCCTGGGTTGGTTTACTTCTGTCGCACTGGTGGGCATTTCTTTTGGGCTTATTGCTGCTGTTTTATCACCGTGGGATAAAATCTCTGTTCAGAGGGATTACACGAATGTTTCTGCGTGTTTTTGGACACGACAAATCTCAGAAAAAGGAGGAATAAACATGAGACTTTATGCGAAAAAAATCTACAGCATGCTAATGGTATCGGCAATTGTTTTTACAATGATCGGGTGCAGAGAGGAGGAAATCCAAAAGGGAATTTCGCAATTTCTCAATGCAGTGGTCGGTGAAGTGATGAACATCCGAAACCAGTATACAGCTCCCCTTTTCTTTATCGTGCTGGGATTCGGGCTTCTGGTGATCTATTCTGACAAGATTATGGCTGTTACAGTCAATGTGTTCAATTGGTTGGATGTGTCGGCGCTGTGGCAGAATCGGATTTTCCGGGGAGTGATATGGATGTTCAACATAATTGTTCTGGTGATCTCTCTCTCGGCATTCTTCAACGGCACATTTCTCCTGTACGGACCGGGATTTCTCGTATTTATTTTTATATTGAAAATCGGTAGTGATTTCAAAAAAGAACTTGCTGCGGCAGCAGA
>JAWOGE010000207.1:0-6340 GCA_046497165.1 bacterium
ATATATTTTTTGATTCCTTTGTTTTTAATCGCTTCATGTGCCTCCGCTCCTCCTGTGCCGGAAAATCCGGAATCGGAAGCAGAAGTCATATACAAAAGAGCTGATTTTTACCGAAGAGAACGCAAATGGGAAAGAGCTGAAAAATTATTTACAAAAATTCTAACCGATTACAGTTACAGTGCCTATAGCTCACTTGCATTAATAGGGCTGGGAGATACATATTTTGACAAAGAAAGCTATACCGCCGCACTTGAGATTTACAAAAGATTTCTGAAAATGCATCCCAATCATGAAAAGACGGATTATGCCCTTTTTCAGATAGGAAACAGTCATTTTGAACAGAGACCGTCGGACTTTTTTATTCTTCCGGATCCGGAAACAAAGGATCTCGAAGAGGTCGAGAAAGCGGTGGATTATTATCGCCGTTTTACTGAAAAACACAAAGAGAGCAATTATATGGACAAAGTTGAAGAAAGGCTTGAAAAAGCTGAGTCATTTTTGATTTCCCGTGAAATTCGAATCGCAAATTATTATGCCGGACAAAAAAGATGCCCCGCCGTACATGTCCGGCTTGACTACATAGACCGAAATTTTGAAGTTAAAAGTCCGGAGGTCAGAAAAAAGATTTCATCTCTTGAAGAGGGCTGTCCTCTTTCCGAAGAGGAGAAAAAAGTTCTCTCAATTGCCGGTATTGAACATAGTAATGAGGATTCTGAATCAGAAAACAGATCCGGGGAAAATGAAAAATGATAAAAAAAACTGATTTCATGCTCCTGTTATTTCTTATGCTTGTTTCACTGACAGGTTGTGGCATTTCGGATGAAGATCGTGAAGAGATTAATGCACTTGTTGATATCTATCACAAAACCAGAAATACAAGGGATGAAAAATCACTTGAGTATCTGTTATCTCCAAAATGGGATGATCGTGAAAAACATATAGAGCAGTTTAAACTCCAGACTCAGTATTTCAGTGATGTCCGTTTTTTTGAAAATTGGCGACGCATTGAAGACAGTCCGCTGTCTTTTTCTTCTGTGGATATGAAAATAAGCTACAACATAATCTATATTGCTCCGGAACAACGCGTACCTGTTATGAAATACAACTGTTTGAAAGAGCTATCTTTTTCAAAACCTTCGAAACAGTGGAAAATATCAAATATAAAAAAACATGAAAAAAACTGCGAAACGGTTCCTCCTTCAGAGGTGCAAAAAATATTTCATACACTTGCAACAAGAACTGCGGCTATGAACAATGCTGATATGGCACTTTTTGAAACCATTGTAGCCCCCGATTATCCTTTAAGGCATAAAATAATAGAAAACAACCGGAAAAATCTTGAATTGTTCAAAATAATCAACCACTCTGTAAAGATTCGTGAACTTGTTTCCTATAACTCTCTTAAACAAACTGTTAGAATCCGTCAGCATTATGATCTTGTTTTTCAACTGCCCGATCAGGAAGAACCTCAAAAAATGACAGGAAAAAAAGAAACTCTGACTCTTAAAAGATATGAAGACGGCTGGAAAATCAAAGACGGACTAAACTGATTCGTTTTTGAAAATAACTGAGAATTTATATATTAAAATCAGACAGTGAGACAATGAACAGAAAAGCTCTTCTGGCGACAGTTTTTATCTATTTCTTTTTTCTTACGGCTCTTTATTATCTGATATTTCCCCGTATAAGCGGAAATTCATTGTTGCTTTATTCTCTGACTTCACTTTTTATTCTACTGTTTGTTTTTTATGCGGCTGGTATTTTTGGAATGTTCAGAGGCACGGTTCTTCGTCACGCCGAGCTGACATGTTTTTACCGTAATTACATATTTCCTGTTGCTACTTTTTTTGTTAGTTTTTTTACAAGAGAAAGGTCAAAAAGGTGGGAAAGTTTCATAAAATTCAACAACAAAATTATAAGACAGAGGAACTTCTCTTTTGCCCCGGATGAGATTATAGTTCTTCTTCCTCATTGTCTTCAAAATACATCGTGTGATATACGCATAACGACAGATTTAAAAAACTGCAGACAATGCGGCAGATGTGAAATAGGCAAACTTATAAAAATTTTTGATGAATATGGTGTCCGAGGATATGTTGTAACGGGAGGTACACTTGCCAGGCGAATAGCCTTTGAAAAAAAACCTCGGGGAATTGTCGCCGTAGCTTGTCATCATGATCTTGCTGAAGGAATTGAGCTCGTTTATCCTGTCCCGGCTTATGGAGTCCTTAATACAAGACCTGAAGGTCCGTGTGTAAACACACATGTCGATCCTGAAAAAGTCAAAAAAGGCATAGAAGCTCTTATTTCAACCTGAATCGTTTGATTCAGGTTGAATTTAAAGGATATAGATATTGTCAATCCACTTAAAATTCACGGGAGCTATTTTTTTTAAGATAAAAGTTTTTATATCCGAATTTTTGTTTGCATCTTTTCAAAATGTTGTCATTCAGCGGTATGGTGGATTCAAAAAAAGCGGTGGCGTTATGTTCTGTCCATGAAATTCCGGTAACAAGCTTTATGGTTTTTTGACCTGAGTCTTCAGAAGCTTTTTCAATTTCAGCTGCAGTAACAAGTTTTTTCATATCGTTTTTGAATTTTTCAAAATCTTCATTTTTTATATTTATAAATGCACAGCAGGCGTTTTTATTTTCAGAAACCAATCTGCTGATATATTCTTCAAATGTCATGATATCTCTGTTGATATTTCTCATTACAGCTGTCATTCCGGTTATATTTCCTTCCTCATCGTATACGGATCTCATCTGAGCTCGAAATATGAGAGGGATATCACTTTTCAATTTTTCAACGGCGGGATTTTCACCTGGATCTGAAATGTTGTTTACAGTGAAGGATATTGAAGCATTGTCATCTTCGATAACTCCTTTAATAAAATACTCTCCTCTTCTTCCTTTACGGGGTTTTATATCTGTGGTTATCATCCCTGAAAACAATTTTTTCTCTTTTGTAAACCTGTTTCGACCGTTATTTATCTCTGCAGAAAAGTCGTTTAGATCACTTACGGGAACAAGTCCAAGATTTTTTCTGTCTTCTGCAAAGAAAAATGCAGGATGAGAGGAAAGATAAACTCCAAGCACCTGTTTTTCAATTTCAAGAGCTTCAAAAATATTCATTTTCGAGAGAGTTTTATATTTCATAAGATTTTCATCGTTAAGATCATAGCTGTTTTTGTCTGAACCCTTCTCTGTTTTTTCAAACATACCGAAAAGAGATGTCTGTCCGGATTTTCTGTCAGCCTGAATTCTTTCACCCTCTTTCAGTGCCGGTTCTAAAATAGAAAGGAGAACCCCTCGGTTTTTCCCTGTAAAATCAAAAGCTCCTCCTTTTATGAGATACTCGATGGTACGAGAATTTACTTTTGTCAGATCAACTCTTGAAACAAAATCCAGAAGCCCTTTGAAAGGCCCTTTTTCATCTCTGCAAGATATTATCTCCTCAATGGCGGCTTCCCCTACATTTCTAATGGCTTTAAGACCGTAACGAATTGTGTTCTCTTCTATGCTGAAGGAGATCAGCGATTTGTTTATATCCGGCGGGTGGACTTCTATGTCCATTTTTCTTGCATCGCTTATGTAGTCCAGAACTTTTTCAGCTTCTTTTGCTTCATAGGATATTACGGCGGCAAAAAATTCAACAGGAAAATGTGTTTTAAGGTAAGCGGTCTGACAGCTGAGATAAGCGTAACAGGCAGCATGAGATTTGTTGAAACCATATTCCGCAAATTTTTCCATGTGTCTGAAAACTTTCATAGCCACAGCATTGTCAACTCCTTTTTTTTCAGCTCCTTTTAGAAATTCAGATTTCATCTGCTCCATCTCCTGTATTTTCTTTTTCCCCATGGCGCGACGGAGTCTGTCAGCTTTTCCGAGGGAAAAACCGGCCATTTTACGGGATATCTGCATTACCTGTTCCTGGTAAACTATAAGCCCGTAAGTTTCTTCAAGAATATCTTTCAACCACGGATGATCATAGGTGACCTCCTCTCTTCCGTGTTTTCTGTTTATGTAGTTGGGGATTATATCCATCGGCCCCGGTCTGTAAAGAGATACCGCTGCAATGAGATCTTCTATGCGGTCAGGCTTCATCTGATGTATCATTTTTTCAAAACCGGCACTTTCCATCTGAAAAATACCTTTTGTGGAGAATTTTCCAAGAAACTCATAGGTTTCAGAATCGTTCAAGTCTATGTTGTTTATGTTGAACTCAGGCCTCTTTTTTTTAACCATCTCCTCGGCACTTGCAATTGTACTGAGCGTTTTAAGTCCCAGAAAATCAAATTTCACCATTCCCACTTCTTCAACTTTGTCCTTATCATACTGAGTTACTCTGTAATTGTCTTTGTCTACAAATATGGGAGAGTATTTATAAACAGGCTCTCTGCCTATGACCATACCGCAAGCATGTTTTCCGGCCTGTCTGAGCAACCCTTCAATCTGTCCGGCTATTCTGACGATCTTACTGTACTCCTCATCCTGACGAATTATATTTCTCTCCTCAGAAAAAGCTGCCAGTTGAGAGATGAGAGATTTAACCCCCTCCAATTCAACGGAATCAAATTTCATCCCCGAAAGTTTTTCTTTAAGAAGGTCGGGATCGGAAAGCAATTTTTCATTGATATTGTATTTCTCTTTAAGAAGTTTTATAATATGACGATGTTTTTTCCCGAATTGAGGCCGCAGAAGCTCTTCAAAAGAATCAGGAATCATCTTTGCAAGCTTATCAACTTTGTCAAGGCTTATGCTGTGAACTCTCGCAACATCTCTCACTGCCGATTTAGCTTTCAGGGTTTGAAATGTAGCAATCTGAGCTACATTCTGTTCTCCGTACTTTTCAGTGACATAACGGATTACATCTTCTCTTCTGTGTTGACAGAAATCTATATCAAAATCAGGCATACTGACCCTTTCCGGATTTAGAAAACGCTCAAAAAACAGTCCGAATCTTAAAGGATCTATATCGGTTATACGAAGACTGTAGGCAACCAGGGAACCGGCTCCGCTTCCTCTTCCAGGCCCCACTGGTATGTTATTGTTTTTAGCCCAGTCTATGAAGTCCGCAACAATTAGAAAATAACCCGGATAACCCATTCGATCTATGATTTTTATTTCGTGATCAAGCCTTTCAAGGTAGTTAGGTTTTTCTTTATCATCTATATTATTTTCAGAAAAACGCCTTTCAAGACCCTCTCCGGCCTTTTTTTTCAAAAATTCAGTTTCTCCCATACCCCGGGTATCAAAAGGCGGCAGATAATGGTTCCCTATGTCCAGCTCGACATTGCATCTTTCGGCAATTTCAACTGTGTTGTCCAGGGCTCGTTCGCCGTCATCTCCGAGACCGGCGTCTTTGAAAAACTTACGCATCTCCTCTTCAGATTTGAGATAAAATTGATCTGTTTCATGATGAAGTCTGTTTTCTGTGTCATCTACAGTTGTTTTTCCCATTATGGCAAACATTGTTTCCTGAGCCTCGGCATTTTCACTGGACAGATAGTGAACATCGTTGGTTCCGACAAGCTCAGCTCCCGTTTCTTTTGCCAGATCTATCAAAAGATGATTCATATGTTCCTGTTTTTTGAGTCCGTTAACTTGAAGCTCTATAAAAAAATTATCTTTTCCGAAAATATCCTGATATTCTTTTACCAGAGAAACAGCTTTGTCGCGGTTTCCCCGGTCAATTGCCCGTTTCACTTCCTCATCTGTGGGATTGTCCGATAATCTGTCCGGTATGAGGGCTCGGGGAATTTCTCCGCCCATGCAGGCTGAAAACCCTATGAGTCCGGAAGAGTTTTCACGAAGTATTTTTTTGTCTATACGGGGTTTGTAGTAAAAACCTTCAATATAGGAAACAGAACTCAGATAACAGAGATTTCTGTAACCCTCTTCATTTTCTGCGAGAAGCAGAAGATGGTAAGCATCATTCTTTTTGCGTTTTTTCATATCATCGGAGGATATATACGCTTCCATGCCTATCACAGGTTTAATTCCTGAATTGCGAGCGTTCAGATAAAAATCAACCACTCCGTGCATATTTCCATGATCTGTAATGGCAACGGATTGCATCCCCAGCTCGGAAACTTTCGGAATGAGTTCGTCTATTTTAATAAGTCCGTCAAGAAAACTGAAACGAGTATGCACATGAAGATGAACAAAAGACATGAAGCCCCCTTTTCGGTTAGTTAGTAGTTCGTCGGGAAATATTACTTTGATATGAAACAGCTGTAAAGAGTAAAAACGCAAATACTGAGGATATTTTTTTTGACTTGAAAATTTTTCCTATTATAATTCACACAATATATTCTTTTTATTAAAGAGATTTAAAA
>JAWOGE010000156.1:0-2879 GCA_046497165.1 bacterium
GCTGCCGATCTCGCCGAGCGCGCGGATATGTTCGTGAATCACTTGCCGATTCAATGTTGAAGACCGAAGATAAAAAGTTTATACCCATTCTCAGGGAAGCTCTGGATAAAGAGGGTGATAAAGTTGAATATGCCAAGGCCATGCAGGAATTCCGAGCCATACTTAGTTATATGGAGTCGCTCTGATGATGATCCTTTTTGATTTTTTTTCTTTGTCTTTTGTCTGAAATACTATGAAGATAGCCATAGCCAATATATGTCGATCAATAACAGGCCGCAATTATGAATATCATCTTTACACTACTAAAACATTTGTAGAAACAAGAAGCGGTGGGAAAATAGATGTCGATATAGTAGATGTTTTTATGACTGACGATGTCCAGACTTCTGCCAAGGTTCTTCTGAGCAGTGGTTACAGCATAGTTCTGTTTCGAATTTTTCACTGGAGTACAAAGTATGCTTCAAAGGTTTGCGGCGAGCTTTCAGACAAAGATCTTCTCATGGGGGTTTGGGGCTATGACAGTGCCGCTCATCCTGAAAATTATTTCAGCAAGTCCATTAACTTTATTATTCAGGACGAACCTGAACTTTCGCTCTATGAGGTTGCTTCCTATATAATTGAAAAGAGAGATCCCTCCCGGGCAGCCGGTATAATTTTTCGTAACAAAAAAGAGAAAGAAGCAATATACGGGGCAAGTCGTCAACTTCCGAAACTTGATCTCATACCTTCTCCTTATCTTAACGGCATGATACCTGTGGATAGCGAAACAGTTGTTCATTGGGAGGTTGCAAGGGGATGTCTTTATCGCTGTGATTTCTGTTCGGATTTTTCACATCTTAACAATGTGCGTTATCACTCTCCTTCCTATATGGAAAAAGAGTTGGAATTTTTCTGTGATCGCGGTGTGCGTGAAATTATTATCGGAGCCCCTGTTGCAAATATAAACAATCAGTATTTTAAAGTCATATTGGAACTTATGGAAAGACTGGCTCCGGATGTACATTTTGACATACAGTTGCGTCCCGATATCCTTTCACGGGATGAAATAGATGTGCTTTCCCGTCTCAATGTCTACATCTCTTTCGGCATACAGACTTTTGAAAAAAAGATACTTTCCGATTTGAGGACATCTTTGAACATAGAAAAAGCCAGAAACAACATAAGATACATGAATAACTATCCTACTCTTGCATTTGGAATAGATATAATCGGCGGGCTTCCAAAGATTGACTATGATTCTTTTCTCGGCGACATAGATGCAGCCATGCGTTTATGGCCGGTGAATCTCAATATTTTTCGTCTTTCACTTTTTCCCGGAACCGTGCTGGCCAACAGACAAAGAGAGTTTGGGTATTCAGTAAGAAAAGATTTTCCCTACTATGTCAGAGAAAATGAAGATCTAAGTGTTCGTGATGCGGAAAAAATTGACGAGATGGCTGAGTCTGTGGATTTCATGTATAACCGGGGTCGCATGGTGACTATTTTTACGACCTTGTCCGATGCTTTGAAACAGAAGCCCCATGAAGTTCTGGAAAGATGGTTGAGATGGACCCGGAAAAACGAGGTTGATTTTTCCCGTGAAGATTTTGACTATGTGTTTAAGGTCACGGAGGATTTTTTCTCTTACATGTTTTCCCGTTTTCAACAGAAAAAGTTGTGGCCCATAGCTCGGGATATTCTTGTTCATAACTACTGTTACACCTCTTCAATGTCCACTGTCGATGAAGATATAATCACATATCCCTATACCATTGAACAGATGGATGAATCTTCAAATGTCGGCTTAAATGCTTCAGTCTTTACAGAAAGTTTCAGTTATAACATTGAAGAGCTTACGGAAACCACCATATATAATCTCGAAAGATCCTATGAAGATATGGAAAAAGAGGAGAGTGAGGCTGTAGTTTATCGTTTTGAAGGAGATGTTTTCACTGAGGTTGTTTCTGAAGTCGAAGCTGATATATTTCGCTTTATAGATAAAAAAGGGATCACAACCTTAGGAGAAATTAAAAAGAGATACAGTGATTATGATGTTGAAGAGATTGTATCTCTGTGGTGTGATGATGGTGTCCTTTTTGTGAAAAATGACTGATTTTCTTTTTTAATATTTAATAATTTAACGGGGGGATATATGCTTAATTTTACCTGTTCTATGCCCACAAAAATTTTTTTTGGAAAAGACAGTGTTAAAAAAGTGGGAAAAGCCGCAAAAAAGAACGGAGCTTCCAAAATTCTTATTTGTCATGGAAGCGACCGTGTGAAAAAATCAGGTCTTCTTGATTCAGTGATAAATGAGCTTGAAAACTTTGATATATCTTTTAAAATAATTTCAGGAATAGAGCCCAATCCCCGAATTGAAAGTGTTCGGGAAGGTGTGAAAATGACCAGGGCACACTCAATTGACTTCATTCTTCCCATCGGAGGCGGAAGTGTACTGGATTGTGCTAAAGCCATAGCTGCAGGACATTATTGTGACAGTGATCCATGGGATATGTTCACTGGAAAAGAAAAAATAAAAAAGGCACTTCCGTTGGGGACTGTTTTAACACTTGCTGCCACAGGTTCCGAAATGAACGGTAATGCAGTTGTGAGCAATCTTGATGAAAAAAGAAAACTCGGAATTCACTCTTCTCTGGTTCAGCCGGTTTTTTCTATTCTTGATCCTGTGTTGACATTTTCTGTGCCTGAATGGCATACCGCTTCCGGAATTGCCGATATAATGGTACATGTTTTTGAACAGTATTTCAGCACAGTTGAAGGCACTTATCTTCAGGACAGAATGTGTGATGCCGTATTGAAAACCTGTATTAACTATGCTCCGGCAGTTCTTCGTGATCCAGAAAATTATGAGGCCAGATCCAATATTATGTGGGCCGGCA
>JAWOGE010000185.1:0-4424 GCA_046497165.1 bacterium
CTATACGGGAGTTCTTATTGTTCAGACCTTCGGAATTTATCCGCTGCTTGTCAGATTTTTGTCCAGAATAAAACCTTCCCGTTTCATAAAGGAGATATCCGCTGCACAGCTTGTGGCTCTTTCCACCTCATCCTCCATGGCCACACTTCCGGTTACTATGGATGTCTGTGAAAACAAGCTGGATGTATCACGAGAAACCACCTCTTTTGTTCTGCCTCTCGGAGCTACGATAAATATGGACGGAAATGCCATATATTATGCTCTTGCCGCACTTTTTTTTGCACAGATGTTCGGAATTGAAATGTCGGTAGGAGCAGTGGCCGCCATAATTCTTACTGCCACCCTCGGGTCCATCGGTCAGGCAGGCGTACCGGGGCCTTCTCTTCTTGTTGTTGCAGTTCTCATTGCAGCTGATATTCCGGTTATGGGACTTCCTCTTCTTTTCGGTGTGGACAGGTTGTTTGACATGCTGAGAACCGCTGTTAATATAACGGGAGATGCAAGTTGTGCTGTAATAATGGAAAATATTGCCGGAAAAAAGAAAATCGGTTCATAAAAAAGGAGCATCGCCATCTGCAGAAATAAAAATGGATTTACACTTCGAATCCCTAAAAAACATGCTCTTACAAGCTCTGTGGTTGTTCTCTCTCTTGTCCATATTTTTTTTCTCCGCAACACAGCTTTTATTTTTTCCGCCTTTATGATTTCTCTTTTTGTGTGGGTTTCCGTGATACCTCTCGGTTTCTATATTTCCGGTCGTAAAACACTGGCAAATTCGCCCCCTGCATTTTCCATAATTATTTCACTGGTAACAGGAGTTGTTGTTTACACGGCCGTTGCTTTTCTGCTACTGCATGCGGGCACCGGAAATGTTTTTCGTTATATTCTCTACGGCGGATGTCTAATCTCTCTGCTTTCTATGTTTTTCATACGCAACGATCTCTATAAACTGATACAGTCTGAAAATATATGGGGTCTGTCTTTTGAAACAGTTGTTTTTATATTTTTTACAGCCACTCTTCTATGTGCAGGAACAGTCTACGGTTTCGGAGCGAAAGATATCCCGGGCACATGGGGATGGAACATTGACAAACTGCAGCATCTTCATAAATTTCTTATCCCCGTTGCCGAAAAGGGACTTCCCGGAGATAAAGTCAACCACAACTGGATACAGGTTTACTATCTCAGTAAGAATCTGCTTTTTTCATCACATGACTTCGATATTATAACAGCACTTTACAAAATAAGCGGGCTCCCCTTCTTTTTTATCACACTTTACATGCTTGCTCTTTCAGGAAAGTGGTTTTTTGATTTTTCGGTAAAATATCAGATTCTTCTTATTTTCTGTTCCGCTTTTCTCGGAGCTCTCATATATCCTTTTATGGAGATACCGGATCGGACTTCCTATTATCTTAAATTTTATAATTTCACAGGTTATTACCATAACACCACCATCTGGT
The DNA here is from genome assembly GCA_046497165.1 of bacterium. Lineage (GTDB taxonomy): Bacteria > UBP6 > UBA1177 > UBA1177 > JAWOGE01 > JAWOGE01. The sequence goes on from JAWOGE010000185.1 coordinate 1,461, forward strand.
TTTCCAATATGCTCGCATTTTCCGGAATTCTTCTTTTTCTGAAAGCTCTGACAAAAAAGGAAAAGCTTGTATTTCCCGCCGCGTTGCTAATATCCGGCAGTTTTTTCTTCAAACCTTCATTTTTTACAGTTCTGGCACCAGTTACCATGTTTTTTTCTCTTTTTCTCGCAAAAAAACAGTTCAGAAAAGATGTTTTTTCCGGTATGCTGATGCTTTTAATCCCGGTGATTTTCTGGTTTGTATATCCTGTTATCAGCGGTGTCCGATCATCTGGAATGACAGTGGGGTTTGAATCCTTTGCTTTTCTCAGTACGGTTATGAACAACTACAATCTGTTTCCCGAAATAGTTCTTGAAAATGAACTTCTGCTGTTTCTTATTGTATTTTTTCTCTCCTTCCCTCTGCTTTTTCCAATTATACTTGATTCTATGAACTCTGTTGTTTTCTGGAGCAGAAAATATTTTACAATCCGTATTCGTTTCAACACAAAAAGACAGAAAGTTACACTTTTTCTCATATCACTTATTATTCCGGCTATCTGCCAGAGGATATTTTTATATGAAGCAGACGGCTCCAGGATATTTCACGGAAATTTCGGATGGGCTCTTCAATCGGCCTATCTCATATCCCTGCCTCTGATACTTTTCTGGTACCGCTCCATAAAAACCGCATCCATGCGTTCTCTTGCCACTGTTCTTCTTTTCTGGCAACTTCTTTGCGGTTTCTGGAAATACATAATGTTCATAGGAGGAAAACTCTGAAACAATGAAAAACGAATATACTTTTTCCGCTATCGATTTTCACTGCCCTCAGATCACGGAAAAATCACTTGAACTGCTTTCAGACAACTTCAATGCAGGCGATTTTTCAAAAGAATGGTGGCAATGGAAATATCTGAAAAATCCTTTTGGTGAAGCTCTGGGATTTTATGCTGAAAAAGATGGTGAAATAGTTGCCCTCAGGATATTTATTCCATGGATTTTTTATTACAGAAACAAAAAATTCAAAGCATTTCAGGCCGTGGATACAGTGACAGCAACCGAACATAGAAAAAAAGGGCTGTTCAGGGAACTTACTCTTATCACGCTGAAAAAGATAGAAAAACAGAAAGCCTTTATTTTTAACTTTCCCAATAAAAACAGCTGCCCCGGGTATCTTTCTCTGGGCTGGAATTTGAAAGATGTCCGAAAGTGGTTTTTAACACATACTTCAATTAAAGCTTTTTTTACGGAAAAAAAGCTCCACAGTTTTAAAATGCCGGATTTCGTTGAAAACAAAAGGTCTGAATCTCTTTCAACACCCCGGAGCAGAGATTTTTTTAAATGGCGATTTGAAGACAACCCTTTCAACGATTATTTTACTTTTCACAACTCACCGAAAGATTTTCTGGTGTATAAGTTGAGAAAATTAAAAGGTTTCACCGCAGCTGTAATAATGACCGGAGACTCTCTTGACTACAACAAACTATGCAGAGATTTCATCTCTTTTATGGCTGAAAAAGCGATTTTTTTTGTAATGTACAACGGTACGAACCCCGGGTTTATAAATTTTATGAAAAAAAGGACAACAGCTGTTCTTCTGCCGAGAGAGATCTTCTTTGCCGTAAAAAATATTCCCGATTCCATAAAAGACAAACTCATTCTTGAACTTTCAGACAGCGATTATTTTTAACAAAATAGCGACCGTTTTACGGGGGTTAAGGCAAGGCATGGGTTCTCTGGCAGTTCTGAACCGATCGAATCAGGTATAAATCAACTTACGGGCAACCAAAACAAGTTGCCCGTAATTATCAACAAATTTAGAATGTTATTTGAGATGAGAACGATTGGTATATTTGGTGTGAAGAAGTTCATGTGCCTTGTGAGAATTTGGTTTACCCAAAAAATCTTCATATATTTTAGTTATTGAAGGATTCTCGTGGGATTTGCGAATTTTCTTACCTTCATCCTCTTTATATATGGCTTTAGCTCTTTCCATTTTAATTTCCCACGATACAGGCTTGGGCTGACCACCGCCACCGATACATCCACCGGGACATGCCATTATTTCAATAAAATGATAGGTCTTTTCACCGCTTTTCACAGCATCGAGAACTTTTCTCGCATTTCCCGTTGTGTGTGCAACTGCAACTTTTGCAGTCACACCTTCAAGAAATTTGAAATCATCAACACAGGTTTCAAAAGTAACTTCCGCTTCTTTTATACCTTCAAGACCTCTGACAGGAGTAAAGTTAAGTGTGGGAATGGGAGTTCCGGTTACAACTTCATATACAGTTCTCAATGCAGCTTCCATGACACCGCCTGTGTTTGCAAATATATCAGCAGCACCTGTGGATTCTCCGAGAGGGGATTCGGGAACAACTTCTTCAATATGGTCAAAATCGAGTCCCGTTTCCTTTATCATTCTTCCGAACTCACGAGTTGTAAGAACAATATCAACATCTTTGTATCCACTCGCGTTCATTTCCGGCCTGTCACACTCATATTTCTTTGCTGTGCAGGGCATTATGGAGATAACACGCATTTTTTCAGGATCAATGCCGGCCTGTTCAGCATAGTATGTCTTGGCAATTGGACCGAACATCTGCTGTGGCGACTTGCATGTGGATATATTAGGTATGAAATCGGGATAAAATGTTTCCATGAATTTAATCCATCCCGGAGAACAGGAGGTAATCATCGGAAAGGAGATCCCTTCCTCTTTTTCTTTCAAAGCTTTTGTCAATCTTCCGAGAAATTCGTGACCCTCTTCTATAATCGTAAGATCAGCTGTGAAATTTGTATCCATAGCTTTGTCAAATCCAAGTGCTTTTATGGCTCCGAACATTTTTCCTGATGACAGATATCCGGCATCAAGACCGCAGGCTTCACCGATGGCGGCTCTTATTGCCGGTGCCGTCTGAACCACAGTGTGGATTTCAGGATCTTCAATATAGCTCCAGGCTTTTTCGATGTCATCCTGTTC
>JAWOGE010000193.1:0-20960 GCA_046497165.1 bacterium
CATCTAACCGGATGAGAGGAAGTAACTGACCCCCGGGCTCGAAGCACAAGGCCAACATCCTCCTCTCTCATCCTCTTCCTTTATTGGAAATTGTAAACAAAACCGCTTCTGAAATGATTATACGAGTTCTTCACCCTGAAATCATTCTGAATAACAAACGGCGTAGCACGCTACGCAGCTACAGATTGCAGGGATTGTGGTTTTTCGGATAATTGTCTGAATCCGGATTGGCCGGGATTTTGAGGATTTGCTGGATTGTATAGTGAACAACTCTATCTGAGCTTCTCCTTTGTCACAATACCCTACGTCACCCTCCGTCACTGCGTGACACCTCCCTTCAAAAGGGAGGCTTTTCAATAGGCTCCCTGTTGCAGGGAGCTGGCGCTGAAAGCGTCTGAGGGTAAATTGTGAAGAGATTTGATCTCAAATCTACATTTACCTGAATCGTCCGACTCTCTCATTGAAAAATGAAAAAGCTTTCTATTCTTAAGAAGTTACAAAAATCGCCGATTAACCTAAGGGTGAATCTCAGATTTTACTTGACTGACCGGTCGGTCTATGTTATGGTTTGAAAAGACCGAGCGGTCGGGTTGTTTTGTGGCGTATATTAGATTTTGGAGGATTTTGAATGAGCAGGGCGGATGATACAAAAGCGAAGATTGTTGAAGTCGTTATGAAAATTATTGTTAGAGACGGTATAAACAATCTCACTACAAGAAAGATTTGTGAGGAGGTCGGAATTGCCAAGGGAACTTTGTATCACCATTTTGAAAATATGGATAATGTGGTTGCGGAAAGTATCCGTTCTGTACACGCTCAGATGCTCGAACATTTTGAAAAAATGGAGTTTGATTCTATTGAGCAGTTCTTTCATACTTTGGGACAAGCTTCAATATCTGCTGTTGAAGAGCAAAAAAGGAACGGCTTTAAGATCGCATCGTTTTTTGATGAATTTGTTAACAATCCCGTTCTTTACAAACTTCAGAAAGAGTTGTTGAAAGATTGGCACAACCTCATATGCAGCAAAATACAGATACTTACTGAAGAGGATATATCGGATAAAGTTCTTAAAGAGATAGGTACGATGCTTTACATTGTTATTACAGGTTTTAAGATGATTCTTTATTTTGAAGATGATATTGAGATGGTGAAAAAGTTATGGAAAAAACATTCTCAACTACTTTCGTCCCATGTGGGCGAAGATAAATGGAGGAGATGGAGATGAAAAATTTAACGATTATTTTTATTTTTACCGTATTTTTTACAAATTTGTTTGCGAAAGAAAAAAAGGAAGATGTTTATGATATCCTTGACAAAGTTGACAAAATTTACCGTGCAGAAACATCTCATGCTGAAATGGAGATGAAAATAACTACTCCCAACTGGAAAAGGACAATGAAATTAGAGGTCTGGAGTGAAGGGATGGAAAAAACTTTCATCTCTGTTTTATCGCCTGCCAAGGACAAGGGTGTGTCAACTTTGAGGGTTGACAATGATATGTGGAACTATTTTCCCAAAGTTGGAAGAGTCATGAAGGTTCCTCCAAGTATGATGATGGGGAGCTGGATGGGAAGCGATTTTACAAATGATGATCTTGTCAAGCAGACTACTTTCAGGGAAGATTACAATGCCAAGATAATTCAGTCAAAAGATAAAGATACCATTGTAATCGAAATGACTCCCAAAGAGAGTGCGGCCTCAGTATGGGGAAAAATTGTTGCAACAATAAGAAAACGCGACTATATGCCTCTGAAGCAGGAATATTTCAGTGAGAAAGGGAAAAAAATGAGAATAATGAAATTCAGCGAGTTCAAAAAGATGGGCGGGAAAGTTATTCCCGCTGTAATGGAAATCATCCCTCTTAACAAAAAAGGGCACTCAACGAAAATAACATATATAAAAGCAGATTTTGATATAAAACTCGACAGTAATATTTTCTCTCTGAGAAACCTTCGAAAAAAGAGGTGAATATGCTGGTGTTAAAACTTGCTTTCAGAAATATTTTCCGGCAGAAAAGGAGATCCCTTTTTACCGCTTTTTCAATGGTTCTCGGTGCGGTTCTTATGGTTATAACAATAGGTCTTGAAGAAGGGGCTTATGCAAACATGATAGATGCTTTTACCGGAGTACAGACCGGACATGCTCAGATACATGACAAGGAATATCTTGACCGTCCCGGAATCTACAAGAACTTTGAATGGAATGAAGAGCTGCAGAACACCTTGAACTCTTTTCCGGGAGTGAATATTGTATCTCCGAGAATGTTTGCAGGGGTTCTTGTTTTTCAGGATACTGCAACGACCGGTGGAACCCTTAAAGGAGTAGTTCCCGAAATAGAAAAAAAGGCAACCGGGCTTGATAAAAGAGTCGGCAAGGGGAGCTATTTCCCTGATGATGTTCCACATGGTGCAGTGATAAGTAACAGGGTTGCAGAAATTATCAAAGCGGATGTGGGTGATGAAATAGTTCTTATTTCTCAAGCCGCTGACGGAAGTATTGCCAACGACATTTTTAAAGTTACCGGTATTCTTTCAAAAGATCTCGACTCTCTTGAATCAAATTCAATTTTTGTGAGAATGGAAAAGGCACAGGAATATCTTTTTCTTCATGGAAAAGTTCATCAGGCGGCTGTTTTTCTTGATGACTACAATAACTCGGTACGATTTTCAAAAATGATAAACCGGGAACTGTCAGAAAAAGGTTTTGATACAGTATCGGCTGAGCCCTGGGAAGTCATAGAAAGACAGTTTTACATAAGTATGGAAGCTGACAAAGAAGGGTCTGACATTGCCTTTATCATAATAATAATTGTTGTTGTAATGGGGGTTTTAAACACTGTGATGATGTCAATTCTTGAAAGAATGAAAGAGTACGGTGTTATGAAAGCTATCGGGACAAAACCGATTCTTATATTTTCCTCAATAGTGATGGAAGCCGGAATACTTGCGTTTTTTTCTTCAGTGGCAGGACTTCTTTTAGGAGCAGCAGCTTTGTGGCCTCTTCATACTTACGGAATATCATATCCCGAGCCTGTGTCCATAGGAGGTTTTTTCTTTACTGATATGAAAGCTGATTATATTTTTAAAGCTTTTTATCTCCCTCCTGTTATCGTTGTTTTTTCATCCATAGCTGCAGCAGTGATCCCGGCCTATAAAGCCGCAGTTGCAGATCCTGTCGAAACGATGAAAAGTTATTAGGGAGGATGTATGATAATGCTTCTAAAAATGGCGTGGCGTAATATTTTAAGAAATAAAAGAAGAACCTTGATCTCTGCTCTTGCTATCGGTATCGGGCTTACTTCTCTAATATTTATGGATGCTTTCATGAACGGCATGACAGCAAACATGATAAAATCCGCAACATCTTCTTTCATCGGTGAGGCTCAGGTTCATTACAAGGGTTTTAATGAAACAATGGAAATTGAAAAAACCATTAAAGATTCTGATAAACTTATAGATTCACTTGAGAAAGAAGCTGAAATCAAGACAGTTTCTCCAAGGACAAAAGCTTTCGGTATGGTTTCAAGTGCTGCCAACATGCATTCGGTAATGATAACGGGAATCCATCCGGACAAAGAAAAAAATATATCCAAACTTGACGATGCCATAGTTGAAGGGAGTTATCTCGAGCAGTATGATGAAAGGGGAATTGTTATAGGTTCAAAAGTTGCTGATATTCTTGAAGTTGAACTGGAAGACAGAATAGTGGTAACAGTCGCTCAGGCCGGAACCGGCGAAATGTCGCAGGAAATGCTAAGAGTGAAGGGGATTTTCAGGACCGGAATAAGAGAACTTGACGGAAATATAGTTCTTATTGCTGTAAAAATAGCTCAATCTATGCTTGCACTTGAAGATCAGTACCATGAGATAGCAGTGAATTTTCATCAGTTCGAGAGATCGTGGAATGATGCGAATCCTATTTGGGAAAAATATTCAACTAATGGAAATCTTTTCAGAAACTGGAGGATTCTTCTTCCTGAAATGAAAGCAATGATAGAAATGTCCGGATACTCAATGTTTGTGATCGCTTTTGTGCTGTTTCTTCTCGTTGCCGGAGTTATTGTCAACACGATGTTCATGACAATATATGAGAGAATGTTTGAGTTCGGAGTTATCAAGGCGATAGGGGAAAAACCTGTGAAAGTGGGTGCCCTTATAGTAATAGAGTCAGGATTCATTGCACTTCTTGCTTCAGTCACGGGTTCAATTTTTGCTGTTATACTGAATATTGTTTTTACTAAATTTAATGTTTTTGATTTTTCCGGATCTGAATTTATGAGCGTTACAATTACTGAAAAAATAGATCCGGTAATGACTTTTTATCAATATACGGCTTATCCTGCAGCGTTAATAATTTTTACGATGATAGTAGGGATATATCCGGCAATTCACGCTGCAAGAATAAATCCGTCAGAAGCGATTAAAAAAGGACAGAAATAGGAGTATGAGATGATTATTATAAATGCAACAGATATTACAAGGGTTTATAAAACCGGAGAAGTTGAAGTCAATGCTTTGAGAGGTGTTTCATTTCGCGTCGAAAAAGGGGAGTTTACTGCTGTTGCCGGACCTTCGGGATCGGGAAAATCAACGCTGCTTAATATTATCAGCGGCCTTGACACGCCGACAAGCGGAGAAGCGAGTCTCGGTGGAAAATTGATAAGCAGCATGAGCGGTGCTGAACTGTCGAAATTCAGAAGGGATCATATAGGTTTTATTTTTCAGAGCTACAACCTGATACCGGTTCTTACGGTTGAAGAAAATATTGAATATGTTATGCTTCTTCAGGGGGTTGGGAAGTTTGAGAGGAAAAAAAGGATCAAGGCTATACTTGAAGAGGTTGGACTCGCCGGAAGTGAGGAGAGGCTTCCCTCACAGCTTTCGGGAGGTCAGCAGCAGAGAGTTGCAGTTGCAAGGGCCATAGTTTCAAAACCTGACATAATTCTTGCCGATGAACCCACTGCAAATCTTGATTCTGTTACAGGTTCGGCACTTCTCGATATGATGAGAGAACTTAATGAAAATAAAGGTATGACATTTCTTTTTTCCACACACGACAGAATGATAATGGAAAGGGCAAAAAGGGTTGTGAGGCTTAAAGACGGGAAAGTGGAAAGTGATATAAGAAAAAGTGGAGATTGAATTGAAGATTATTTTGTTTGCAGTCATCTCTTTTTCTATTTTTTTTATTGAAGCCGGCAGCACCGTTGCGGATATGAGGGCTTATTTCAAATCCTTTGCCGCGGTATACAATCTCAGAGAAAACAGTTTGCCCGGCGATTCTCCGGAAAATCCATATCTGTTTCAGCAAAATATATTTCGCATGACTATTATATCTGACTTCTCCGACAACTTTACAACTGAGGCTGCTTATTCTGTTTTTCCGACATTAAATCAGCTCCCGGGAAAAACCGGTGCTCTTTTCAGTCCGGATGTAGATAGTTACAGAGTTTTTGATCTGTCTGAAAACATAATGCGGAAAAGTGATATGTATATGGGGCATAATCTGGATCGTATGAACTTTTCATTGTCTGCGGGATTTGCCGATATTATCGCTGGAAGACAGGTTGTAAGTTTCGGGAGTGCAAGATTTTTCAATCCCACGGATGTTTTTTCCCCGTTTTCTTTTCAGGAACTGAATAAAGAGGAAAAAACAGGTGTGGATGCCGTAAGACTCAGGATCCCTCTTGGAAGTATGAGTGAGCTGGATATGGGGTATGTTTTTGGAGAAAAAGCGGACTGGCGTAAAAGTGCTGCTTTTTTAAGGGGAGTTTTTCCTTTTTTTGACTATGATGTTTCGCTTATGGCTATTCAGTACAGAACACATTTAATGACCGGATTTAACCTGAGTGGAAACATAAAAGGGGCGGGAGCATGGCTTGAAGCTGCCTATACATTTAATTCGATTCTGGAATCTCGTGAAAAAGATGGAGATTTTTTCAGGGTTTCCACAGGAGCGGATTATTACTTTGCAAATGATATCTATGTTTTTGCGGAATATCATTATAACTCCGCAGGCAGTTTGTCTCCCGGTGAATATATGACTAATATCAACTCGAACCCTGCTGCGTACAGTGATTCGGGAGTCTATCTTTTCGGGGAGCACTATCTGGCTCCCGGAGCTGACTGGCAGATACATCCGCTGGTGGGATTGAAAGTTCAAATACTTTTAAATCTTACGGATCCGTCTTTAATGGCAGTTTCTTCTCTGAAAATTTCTCTTTCAGACAACACATATTTTGATATGGGAGCTACATTCCCCTTTGGCAAAAAACCTGAAAAAGGGGACTTTTTTCCTGAGCTCAAATCTGAATTCGGAACTTATCCTTTTTTTGTTTATCTTAATTTCTCGGCTTATTTCTGAACCCGTTTCCATGTTTGAGTTCTGCCCAACAGTGAAATTCCCATGTACCCGCGAACTTTTAGTTTTTTACCTTTTTCAATGACTTGAATTTTGCAACTGTACTCTTTGCCGTTTTCAGGGTCGAGTACTTTTCCACCTGTCCATTTTCCCTCTTTTTCTTCAGTGAGTCCCCAAATGATTTTCATCCCGATGATTTTTTTGTTTTTTCTTTTTCCACTGCACTCTGTACATATGGAATCGGGGTCTTCGTCATGCAGTTTAACAACTTTTCCTATGAGTTGACCTTTTTCTATACTCAGAGCTATTACAGATTTGGGTTTCCCGGTGTCTTCGTCAAAAGTCAGCCATTTCCCTTCGGGGTCTTTACCGCTTTGTTTATCTGCTCCAAATACAGAAAATACAGATAATACAACAAGAAGAGAAATCATGGTTTTTTTACATAAAAACAAAACAAATCTCCTTTAAAATCTTTTATAATTCTAAACCTGAACATATAACCGTACCTGCTGAATTCACGAGAAAATCCATTTGGTACCTTCCGGAGTATCTTTTATGCTGATTCCCATTGTGAGCAGACGATCCCGTATGGAATCAGCTTTATTGTAATCCTTATTTTTTCTGCAGAGGTTTCTTTCTTTAATCATATCTTCAATCTCTTTTCTTTCAATGTTGTTGCGATTTAACTGATACTCTTTTATCTTTTCCATTATTTTTTCAGGTTCAGATTTAAGGACACCCAATACATCACCGGCTTCTTTTATAACTTCAATGTATCCCAGAGCTTCTCCGGGAGTGGGGCGTGTTTTCTTTTGGGGAAGTATGTCATTGAGATATCTGAAAAGTTCAAAAAATGTTGCTACAACTTTAGCACTGTTAAAATCGTCGTCCATTGAAGATTTGAAATTATTTATAAATTTTTCAGCACGCTCTGTTTTTTCAGGTGGATTATCCGTCCCGGAAGTCAGTTTGTAAAGTGCCGACATGGTTTCGTAAAAATAATTGAGTCTTCGTTCTGTTTCAAGGAGATTGTCCATGGAGAAGTCTATGGGGGTTCTGTAATGGGTCGAAAGCATGAAATAACGAAGAACTTCAGGATGATATTTTTCCAAAGCTTTTTCAACAGTTATAAAGTTGCCGAGAGATTTAGACATCTTTTCACCTTCGACAGTTAAAAATCCGTTGTGAATCCAATATTTAACGAATTTTTTTCCGCTTGCACCCTCTGACTGTGCGATTTCGTTTTCGTGATGAGGAAAAACAAGATCTTTTCCTCCACCATGTATATCAAAAGTGTCTCCGAGATATTTTGTACTCATTGCAGAGCACTCTATGTGCCATCCCGGTCTTCCTGAACCCCAGGGACTTTCCCAGGAAGGTTCGTCCTTTGTTGATTTTTTCCATAGAGCAAAATCAAGGGGGAATTTTTTATCTCCCTCGGGCTGAAAGCGTGTTCCGGCAATCATATCATCCACATTCCTATGGGAAAGTTTGCCGTACCCTTTAAAACTTTTTACTGAAAAATAAACATTTCCTGAAGATTCGTAGGCATGGCCTTTTTCTATGAGTTTTTCTATGATGGAAATAATATCCCCGATATGTTCCGTGGCTTTGGGTTCCACATCGGGTCTTTTCAAATCAAGAGAATCAACAGCTTCATGAAAAGCACGGATATTTTTTTCAGCAAGTTCTTTCATGGGTATTTTTTCTTCATTTGAACGGTTTATTATCTTATCGTCAACATCTGTAAAGTTGCGGACATAATTAACATCATAACCGGAGTACTGCAGATATCGTACAATCAAATCGGTGACAACCTCTTTTCTTATATGTCCTATGTGCGGTTTGTCGTAAACAGTGATTCCACAGGAATACATATTTACTTTGTTTTTTTCAATGGGAACGAACTCCTCTTTTTTATCTGACAGCGTGTTGAAGACCTTCAGCATAATTTCCTCCTGAACAGTAAAAAACCGTTTTAATTATGCTGAAATATCATCATAAATCAAGTGTCAGTAAAAAATCGCCGCAGAGTTAAAGAATTTTACATTATTGGTTCATAGGGCAGTTGCAAAACTATTTTGCATATGCGAAACTTGAGATTGAATTATGTTGTGATATAATCATTGACGGTTATAGATAAAGTAAGGGGTTTTTAATGAAAGAGCATGTTTTTACAAAGGCTGCTTCAATTGCTGAAAAAATTAAAGTCTCAGGAGAAAAAGTCGAACTTCTCAGGAGGAATTTACTTTCTTCATGGGAGATCCCTTCCTTAAATAGAAATGTTGCCGCAAATATGACAGATCACACACAGCTGTCTTTTAATGCTGATAAGGAAGATATCATAAGGCTTTGTAAAGAAGCGGCCGACAACAATTTCAAAGCTGTCTGTGTTAATCCGCTCTGGGTTCCGCTTGCACGGGAAATCAGAAACGAGTTGTCCGCAAAATATCTCGTGGCTGCGGTAATTGATTTTCCTCTCGGAGCTTCCGGTTTGGAATCCAGAGTTGAAGAGGCTTCATCAGCTGTGGCTGAAGGAGCTGACGAATTGGATGTTGTTATAAGTCTCGGAACTCTTCTGAGCGGAGATGTGGAAGGAACATACAGAAATCTTCAACCGGTGCTTCAAAAAGATGCTTATACTAAAGTTATATTGGAAATCTCCGAACTTCCCGTTGAAAAGAAAATAGAAGCTGCAATAATAGCGGTTTTTGCCGGGGCGGACATGCTTAAAACTTCAACGGGTGTTAACGGAAAAGCGAAAATTGAAGATGTGAAGCTTCTTCGTCTTGTTGCCGGCTCTTCGCTGGGAGTTAAAGCGGCCGGAGGAATCAGAAGCAGAGAGGCTTTCAGGACAATGGTGGAAGCCGGAGCGGACAGAGTAGGCTGCAGCTCTTCTGTCTCCATTATGAAAGAGTGGTGAAAAATGCGTTTTATCTCTTTGTTTTTTACAGCGTTGTTGTTTTTTGTTTGTTTATCCTGTGAGAGTTCCCGGAAAGATACGGAAATAATCGATAGCTTTTTCAAACTTAGAAAAGAGGGTGCTGTGGACGAGGCTTGGCCCATGACAGATGCCGGAACTCGCGAAAAGATATCTTTTCGTCTTTTTGAACGATACTGTTTTAAAAACAAGGTCATACGCTACGATATAAAAAAGTCGGAAGATGATTTCTATGTGGTCACATATTCTTTTTACGACAAACGCTTCAAAAAGGATGGTTCAGAGCTGCACACTTTTTATATAAATTCCATTACTGAGCATATTCGTGTTGACAGAGGTAAAATAATATTTCCCCATCCTCTTTTTTTGAAATTGAGAGAAGATATTGAGGCGGACAATCTTGATTCTGCAAAGGAGACCATAAATAAAATGCTTGACATATCCCCGGGACAAAAAGATGTTATTTCAACAGGAAAAAGATTGGGGCTTATATAGTGTTTTGTAAAGTATGAATTTTTTTTACAGATTTATTGTTTTTATGATGTTCCCCTTTTCTATTATGGCGGGAATATTTTTTGATGACGGAGTTCCTTTGCGTCTGATAAAAGAGATAGAGGAAGCTCCGGAATCAAGAAAGCCTGAAAAAACTTATCTTATTGAGATGCAGAATGAAGAGCATTTACTGATAATATCCCATGCCGGTATAATAAGAAGAGTGGAAATTGAAAAAATAAACGGAATAGATCTTCTCAATATAATAGAAATTATGGAAGATCAGATTCGCATGATAGAAAAGGAAAAAGAGTTGACAGATAAGTCCTCTTCGTCTGATTTAAAAAAATCTTCCTCCGAATACAGGTCAGTCGATTCTCTGTCTGATAATTCAGAGGATATTGAAAATAAAAGTTTGTTTTCATTTGCAGAGCCGGACAATCGAATTTTTCTCGGAGTTTCACTTATGAGTGAGGAAGGATTTACTGTTGCCATAAAGGTTTCTGCCGGTTTTGAATTTTTTCGTTTCGGATTTTCGGCTAAAAAGGGTCTGGATATAGTTTTTCCTGATGAATCCTATTCTCTTTCATGGCAGGCTTTTGGTCTTTTCACCGAGATGTCTCTCGTTGATATATGGAAATTTAATTTCTCTACAGGAGTGGAAGGCAATTTTTATAATGTTCTTGATCGCTACTACATAAGAGAAAATATCTATTTGAAAACTTATTTAAAAGGGAAAAGTTTTGTTCCCGCTTTTGAATTTCATTTTTCTCCTACTAAACTTGTTCTGGAAAAGGAAAACTACAGGCATGAAACAAGTCGTTTCTACTTTGGACTTGCTTTATACTTTGCTTTTTAATCCTGTCAAGAGACATGTTTACAAGAAAATTCAAATTGTGCGATATAGAGATTATACCTGACGATGTCTTTTTCGCAGGCTGAAATTATGTACAATTCCCAGCATTGCAAAGTTCAATACAAGAGAGCTCCCTCCGTAGGAAAAAAAAGGAAGAGGAATTCCCACAACCGGAAGAATTCCGGAAACCATACCTATGTTGATAATTGTTTGCATGGAAAGAAGAGAAACAGAGCCTACTACAACAAGTGCTGAAAATTTGTCCGGTGTGAAGGTTACAATTTTCAACATTCTTAAAAACAGCATGATATACAAGATAAAAAGTAATAAAACTCCTGAAAGTCCGAACTCTTCGGCATATACTGAAAATATAAAATCAGTGTAGTGTTCAGGAATAAAACGCAGTATGTTTTGTGTCCCCTGTTTGTGTCCTTTTCCTGAAATTTTTCCGGAACCTATTGCGATTAAAGATTGCCGGCTGTGATACTGATCAATATCGCTGTCTTTCATACGGTCTTTAATAACCATAGACACAAGTGATTTGATCCTTTTTTTCTGATAAGGACGAAAGACGGTTGTCCATATTAAAGGTGCTGTCACGGTTAGAATCACTATAAGTATAATAAGTTCTTTTTTATTTATTTTAGACACAGCAACCATTGTAACTGCAGTGAACATAATAATCAGTGTGGTTCCGAGGTCGGGTTCCAGATATATCAGAAAAAGAGAGAATCCTACTACTGCCATTTCCGGAATAAGGTCTTTTATCCTGTACCCATCTTTGAAAGTGGGTTTGAAATTAAGTCTGTGGGCAAGAAAAAGAATTGTTGAAAATTTTGTTATTTCAGACACCTGTACTCTTACGAATCCTAAATCGAGCCATCTTTTTGCACCTCCTATCTGTTTTCCCAGTACAAGTACGAGAATGAGCAGAAAAGCGTTTACTGCGGCCAGTACAACGGCACTGTTGTTCCATATCCTGGGGTTTATATAGGATGTGAACAGAAAAATTCCCGAAGCTATAAAAAGCCACAGCAGTTGTATATAAAATCTCGAGGGAGCATAGGAAAGAGCACTGTTCAGTGTGACAAGACCCAGAAAAACTATTGAGACCAGAGGTAAAACCAGCAACAGATCTATTTTACGGTCATTTTTCACTATTTTTAACCTCATTTTGATAAAAACTTTTAAAAATTTTGTAAACTATGGGGGCGGCTACAGCACCTCCGGAGCCACCATGCTCCACAACAACCGAAGCGGCTATGCGAGGGTTGTCGTAAGGAAAAACGCCTGAGAAAAAAGCGTGATCCATGGTCATAGCCCGTCTTTCTTCTTCTTCAAAACTTATAGAATCCCTTACGGTTTTTGAAATAACCTGACTTGTTCCTGTTTTACCGGCGGCGTCAGGGATGGAGCGGTCTGCCCTGAAATAAGCGGTTCCTCCCTTTTCATTTGTTACAGCCCACAAACTTTTTTTTATTGCTGAAAGTATATCTTCTGAAATATCCAGTTTTCGCACAACAGACACCGGAACATCTTTAAAACTGTCGTCATATCTGATCACTTTTTCTACTGTTCTGGGCTTTATTACAAGCCCCCCGTTAAAAACTGAAGCGTAAAGAGATGTTATTTGAAGAGGAGTCAATCTTATATCTCCCTGGCCGATGGCTATGTTCATCATATAGCCGAGATTCAGAGATTGTCCGGGATAGTTTGCACGATACCATGCTTGAGTGGGCAGTGTTCCGGTTTTTTCTTCATGGAGATGGATTCCGGTTTTTCTGTCAAGGTTGAAGAGTTTGGCGAATGATATTAAATTGTCGTAACCCAGATCTTCCACAAGACGATAGTAAAATATATCACAGCTCTCTTTTATGGACTTTCTCATGTCGACCCATTTATGTCCCTGATTTTTCCAGCAGCATTTACGATAATTATCGCCGAACCTGAGACAATGGTTACAGAAATAGGTTGTTTTTTCATCAATGGCGTTATGGTAAAGACCCGCCATGGCTGTGACAATTTTAAATGTTGAACCCGGATAATATGTCTGGCTGATTGTTTTATTTACAAGAGGATCCAGTGAACTTTCACTGTACTGCTCCCATACGGTTGCGGGGATTCTTTTTCTGGACAGCCTGTTTGGATCGAAACCCGGACTTGAATACATGAGAAGAATGTCTCCGCTGTGTATGTCCATGGCTATGGCGGCACCGCTTTTATCTTCAAAAGCTTCGGCAGCGGTTTTTTGAAGATAGGTGCGAAAAGTTGTGTGTATGTCAGCTCCTTTTACAGGTTTTTCTGTATCCGGAACTTCCTCTTTCATATCCTCCGGCATTTCAACTATGCGACCTATATGGTCTGTCATATGAAATCTTTTACCGGATTTCCCGTGAAGTTCTTCTTCAAAGGATCTTTCCAGACCACTTTTCCCAGTGAAAGATTCCGGAGAAAAAGAGGGATAAAGTTCAAGCTCTTTTTCTGATATTTTAGAAACATAACCTGTAATATGTGATGTGGTTTCAGAAAAAGGATAGATTCTTTTGAAGCCGGAGCCAATTATTACTCCGGGAATATTCATCAGATAAGCTGATATTTCAAGAATGGTTTTTCGAGAAATACCTTCTTTTACTGTGACGGGATGATACCTGCACTGTCCGTGACATTTATGAAGTTTGTTCGTAAGTCTTCTCAGTTCTCCCGATGTCAGGTCAACTACAGAGTCCAGGCGTTCCACTTGTTCTTCCAGAACATCTTTTGTTTTTACAAAAAGAAGAGGGACAACTCGTATTTCAAAAGAAGCTTTTGTGCTTGCCAGAATTTTGCCGTCTCCGGAATAAATATTGCCTCTCGGGGCATTTATTTCTTCAGATATTGTAAAATTTCTTCGAGAAAGTTTTTCAAATTTGTCCCCCTGAAACACTTGAAGATATGCTACGCGGATAAAAATAAGAATAAAAAAAATCAAGAGAAATATTATATAGTATTTGAGTTTTGAGATTATATTCATAACCTCTTTTCTTTGCTCAAGAATTCTCATGACCAAGTGTCTCTGATAAATAGTTCATCTATTTTTTCCCGATAAAAAAGAGTGAAGGTTATTATAAGAAAAACCCCGGATACAGCTCTTGTGAACATAAGTGTTAAATTTAAACTTCCTGTAAAATTAGAGGATACAAGAAAAGCCATAAATGATATGATAATATGAGAGATTATTGCATATAAAACCGACAGAACTCTTACATCCAGAGCTTTTACGGAATAGATGTATGTGGAAAGAAAAAAACACTGAATATATATGGCGACAAGCAGAAAAAAAGGAAGAGGGGGGGATATCCATGAAAATATTATAAATGGGGTCAGAGAAAAGAAAATTCTTTTAAAAAGAGCTCTTTCAAAAAATACAAACATAAAAAAAATTGAAATATGCGGCAGAAAGAATGGATCCGCATTAATAAGATTGATGATGAAAGATACCAGAAGAAAAATCATTCCGTATTTTATCAGAGATGTTGTTTTAAAACTTTTCATCTCTTATGTCGGTCCCTACGATTATGAAAAGATGGTTAAGTTTTCCTTTTTGGTAAAGTGGTATTATATCGCCTTTGATAAAGAGACTGTTGGACGGGTCTTCCTGAACCTGACCTATTATTCCGAGAGGGATATAAGGAAGACTGTAGTTCTGACTTATATTTGCGGAAAGAAGTTTTGTCCCTTCTGCAGGTGGTTCATTACAGACTTTATCCACAAACAGCATGGACATGCTTCTTCCATTTCCCTTTAAAACACCGGTGCATTTTTCTCTGGAATCAAAAACTGCGGGAATAGAAAATTGTTTGGAAGTAAGTAAAATAACCTCTGCCGTATTTTCAGAGAAATCGGTAACAAGTCCCACCATCCCCATGCTGCTTACCACAGTTGCTTTTTCCGCCATGTTTTTAGAGAACTGTTTCGGATATTTTATCGTTATGCTGTTGGGGTTAGTGGTTGAATAGTCCAAAATTTTTGCAGGTATTATTGTGTATTTACTGTAGCTGTCTTTTATTTTAAGCAGTTTTGACAGCTCTTCGTTTTCTTTTTTTATGGCCTCACTCAAAAGAAGCTGAACTTTCAGCTTGGATATTTTTTTTCTTAATGCCATATTTTCACGACCCACGCTGTGAATGTCCGAAAGTATGGTTAAACTTTGATGGATGTAAGATACCATGGAATTTGTTTTTATTTTTATTTTAGTAATTATGGAGCTTTCCGGTGATAAGTTCATTATCCACGGGGGAAGCAACAGAAGAATAACAGTGCTTATTATAAAAATATATATGAAAAATCGTTTTTTTATCAAGACAGCGAAACAGTTTCAAGAAGTGAATAATTTTCTACAATTTTCCCTGTTCCCTCAACAACTGAAGTGAGTGCGTTGTCGGCAAGAATAACCGGAAGGCTGGTTTCTTCGCGAATGAGAAGATCGAGATTATGAAGAAGAGCACCGCCACCGGCAAGAACTATGCCTTTGTCAACAATATCTGCCGCAAGTTCCGGAGGTGTGTTTTCAAGAACAGTTTTTACAGCTGAACATATGGTGGTAACACATGAATCGAGACTGTCTCGTATTTCATCCGAACTTATTTCTATGGTTTTCGGTATTCCTGCTACCAGATCAAGCCCTTTGACCTCCATATATTCTTTTTCTTCGTCGGGATAGGCATTGCCTATCTGCCATTTTATTTTTTCAGCCATTCTCTCTCCAATGGCGAGATTGTATTTCTTTTTTATGTGGTTTACAATACTTTCATTCATTTTATCGCCTGCTGTTTTTATGGATTTGGAGTAGACGATGCCTCCGAGAGAAATAACAGCAACCTCTGTTGTCCCGCCTCCTATGTCAACTATCATATTTCCTGTGGGTTCAAGAACCGGAAGATTTGCACCCACTGCGGCGGCCATGGGTTGTTCAATAAGATGAACATCTCGTCCACCTGCACTGTGAGCTGCTTCTCTCACAGTTCTTTTTTCAACTTCTGTTATGCCGTATGGAACTCCTATGGCGATTCTCGGTTTTATAAAACTTCCTTTTCGGTGTGCATGTTTTATAAAATTTCTCAGCATTTGGTTGGCAACATCAAAATCTGCTATTACACCATCTTTCAGAGGTCTTATGACTTTTATATTCATAGGAGCCTTGCCTATCATGGCTTTGGCTTCTTTACCCACAGCACAGACTTTTTTCTCACCTCCGCTGTCTTTTTCCTGAACTGCGACAACGCTGGGTTCATTGGCAATTATTCCGATGCCTTTGACATATATGAGCGTGTTAGCTGTCCCGAGGTCGATGGCAATATCGTTAGTGAAAAAAGAAAGAAAATTATCGAAAACCATAAATTATCTCACCACAGTAGTATACAAAAACCATGTAATGATAGTCGAGAAGCGGGAGTAAGTCAAAAAGAAAATGGGAAAAATAAAAATAATCCGGTATAACACTTTATAAATTCACATGATTCAAGTGTAAATTATAAATAAAAACTTTATTTGTTAAAACGGATTTTTCTTGAAGCGTCTTTTAATTTCAGAGCTTTGTTCCAGTTATCATAAACAAAACGGATATCTTTTTCGGAAACTCCGGCTCTTGAGATGAGGGATTTACTCATTTCAAAATATGATTTGTATATCTGGGAGTGTTCCGGTTTTTTCCCCTCTTTTACAGCTTCTGTATGCATCTCTTCCAGTTTCGCAAGTATTTTGACAGCATCAATGCATGACATGACCGACAACAGTTGTGAGAAATACTCTGAAGCTCCGGAAAACCCGTGTGTTTTTACAACAGCATCTACCTTCTCTTCATCAGTATTTTCAAGAGCAGTGAGTTTATCCAGCGGATCAAACAGTTTTTTGAATTTTTCTTCTGTAATAAGATGAGGTTCTTTCCGGATTGTTTCTCCATTATAAAGGATTTCAAGAGCTTTTTTAGGAAAAGAAGACGGTCTGGCATAAACCTCTTTACGAATCTCTTCTCTGCTTGATGATTTTTGTTGTTTTCGAACCTGAGAAACAGACTGAGGGGCCTTTGTTTTCATGTTTTCTTCATTTTTTACTTTACTTTCGGAATCGCATGTGCAGGAAATAAAGAAAAAAAGAGAGATTATGAAAATATTTTTCAATACAGATTTGAACATAACAACCCCCGTTTATTATTCGGAAAGAAGGTCAAGGCGTTCTTTAAAATGGTGTTTTCCACCTTCCTCGTATAATTTTTTGAAATATTTTAAAGCTTCTATTCTGTGTTTGTTCTGTTTGCTTGTTTGATAAATCCAGAAATGTATTTCTGCGATGTGATAATCATCTTTGTAGAGTTTCAGCATTTTTGAAAAATGTTCTATGGCTTTTTCCGGAGTTTTTGCCGCAAAGAGCTTAGCTTTCAGAAGCTCACTGGCAAAAAGAAATTCATTTCTGTGAACTTCATTTGCTATTTTATAAGCTTTTTCGTTTATTTTTTCAGATTTTTCATATTGTTTAAGCTCATAAAAAGCATCGGCAAGTTCATACTGGAATTCACAAAGAAGATTCTTAAGGTTTTTATTGTCGGCTATTTTAACGGCTTTTGATATATATTCCGCTGCCTTTTCAAATCTGCCTGTTTTTTTGAGTATGCATCCGAGCATATTGTTTGTCATTGCCACAGAGCGCTTATTTCCAAGTTCTTCTGCAATCTGAAGCTGGCGGAGCAACAGTTCTCTTGCTTTTATAAATTCACCCTTCAGAAAATAAAGTTCAGCGGTATTATACATTGTGTGAGCTATATATTGCCGGGAACCGAATTTTTCAAAAAGTTCAAGGGCTTTATTGTAATATTTCAGTGCATTTTCAAGATCGTTGAGGTGGGAATAGCACAGTCCGAGATTGTTGTAGGCAACGGCAACATCCATTTCATTTTCTGTTTTTCGTACAAGTGAAAGATTTTTTTTGTAATAGGAGAGGGCCTGTTCATAATCTGAACGGTAAAAACTTACGCCGCCGAACCATCTGTAAGTCAATGCAAGTTCTTCTGTGTCTTCTATTTTCTCTGCTATGGAAAGCCGGCGTTTAAATTGACTCAGAGCACTGTCCAGTTCTCCCCGGTAATAATAGTAGAGTCCGATATATCCTTCAACCTGACACAGTCCGTTCATATCTTTTCTTTTCAGAAAAACAGCTTTTGCTTTTTCGAGCATTGTAAAAGCTTTTTTATATTCACCTTTTTCAAGAAGAAAGTGCCCCATATTTTTTATGTTTTCAGCAATAAGAGGTTCTTCGAACAACTTTTCTGATATTTCAACAGCTTTTGCAAAGTACTTTTCAGCGGAATCCCATTTGCCTACTCTTTTGTATACGGATGCAAGATTGCTCATTATAGATATGGCTTCAGTTTCAGTGTTTTTAAAGGAAAGAACTTTCTCGTAAAAATTTACAGCATCGTTATTCTGATATTGACTTTCGGCAAAGTCAGCAGCTTTCAGATAATATTCACGGGCAGCATCAGTTTTACATGCTTCTTCAAAATGGAGTGCTATATTGGAATAAAACCGGGCGTCGTTTTTAAAAGTTTTTATGAACAGCTCTGCTATTTTTTTATGCATGATACGAAGACGGGACTGAAGTTGCATGTTGTAGGCGGTGTCACGGAGCATTGTATTTCTGAAAACAAAATGAGATGCGGTATCACGATTCCATATGCGTTCTATCTCTCCTTTGGAAAGATATCCTGAAGGGTTTTTATCATCAATTAGTTTTCGGAGAATATCAACATAGAATTCACGACCTATTACAGATGCCGCAAAAACAAATTTTTTAAGATCTGAAGAAAGCCGGTCTATTCTGGAAACAAGCAGGCTGTTTATTTTAGTGGGGATATCGACATCCACGGATTTTAACTCAAAAAGTTCATTTTTGATTTCCAGAAAACCGTTTTCTTGAAGATACATCAGCATCTGCTCCATAAAAAAAGGATTCCTGTTGGTGTTTTCGTTTAGAAAATTGACAAGAGAGGAGCCTCCGGAAGTGCCCAGATTTAATTTTATAAAATCCCCGGTTGTCTTTTTAGCGAGTCGCCTCAACAATATTTCTCTTTTTAAATATTTGGCGGGAACTTTTATGTCCGGTTTGGTTCCGTCGTCCTTAAGTCGTCCTGATAAAATAATTGCCACCGGATAATCAGAAAGCTGCTGAGCCAGCTGAGAGATGACATTCAGAGAATCGTTATCCATTTCGTGAACATCATCGAATATAAGTAGCAAAGGTTCTAAAAGACTGATCCCCTTTAAAAACTCCCTTACAGCTGTGACTGTATTTTCAAATCTTACTTTTTTATTATACTGCAGCCGGTCATAAAGGGAGCCTTTCCAGAAAATGTTGAGCATGGCGGCAATAAAAGATTTTGTACGCTCAAGTTCCGATGATATGTAGGTGCTTCTGTGATCCTGTGTTTTGTTTACTGCTTCTGTGAGGTTTTTCCAGGCATGGTCAAAAAAAGATTTATCGGCGATATTATTCTCAGGATTTATTTTTCTGAAATATTTCTCAATGAGGTTGGTGAAAGGATTCAGTGAGCGCTTTATTACAGTATCGGCTGATATGTAAAAAAAATTGAACTTTTTCGCTTTGAATTTTGCAACCTCTGATACCAGTCTGGTTTTTCCTATGCCGGCTTCTCCGAGAACTGAACATACACCGGCGTTTTTTCTTTTTTCAATGGGTTTGAGAAAGTTGAGTATCTCCTTTTTTTCATCTTCCCTTCCGACCATGACAGTATCGTAGTTGATGTCCGCAGCTTTCTCTTTTCTTTCATGAAGCCGGTACACTGCGGTTTTTTCTGTCTTACCTTTGAAAGTACAGTGTCTTACAAAAGATGTACTGAAAAAAACGTTTATGTTTTTTTCCACATCTTCATGAAGATGTATTTCACCCCATCTGGCACTCATCATCATGCGTGCGGCGAGGTTTACCTTGTCACCGAGAACAGTGTAGGTGGAGCGAATATTACTGCCTACGAATCCCGCATATACAATACCTTCGGTTATTCCGGCACGAAAAGGAACATCGGTCTGCTCTTGCATCAGCTCCATAAAATTCATGCTGCGGAAAGCGTTGTTTTCAAAACTTTTAGGAGCTCCAAAAATCACAAATATTTCTGCACCTTTATCTCCGAAGTCAAGCAGATTGAAATAGCCACCGGTCATATCTGTTATTTTCAGTGTTTTTTGCACAAAAATCTCTAAATCTTTATAACTTTCCGGTTCTCTGAAAGATATGAACACAGATACGACACTTCTGAATTCTCCTGAAATATCAGAGTTGTACAGCTCGTCTGAAAAAAAATGTCCGGATGTCCCTCCGGAAAGATGAGGTGATACAAAATCATTTTCTGCGGGAACAAGTTTTCCGGTGCATGTGAAAATTGAATATCCGTCAATGGGCTCAGACATATCAATATCAACATTGTCGGCGGGAAGCAGATCTCTTTTTACACACATCTCACCGCCTTTGCACTTCGATTCTGCAAATATACATTCGTCAATGGCCTGACCTTTGAAAAAATAGGTTTGTTTTTCATTGTCCCCTATAATTCCCCAGGAAACATCGCCGTGTGAAACACCTATTTTTAATGAAAGAGAAAAATCCCCCAGTTCACTTTTAAAATAAGATACTTTTTTGAATTCTTTTTGAGCAGCTCCGGCGATTTTACAGGCTTTTTCGGTAGAAGTATCAGGGAAAACAGCAGTGAAAGCATCTCCTGCAAATGTTGTTACAAACCCACCGTTTCTATATATTTCGCAAATAAGAGGGGTGAAAACTGCATTGAGAAATTTTGAGATCTCTTCACCACCTTCTTTTCCATAGCTCATCAAATTTTCCGTCATTGCAGTGAATCCGGAGATGTCAACAAATATTGCCGAGGCAATGAAACTGCCTTTGTATATGCCGACACTGCATTTTTTTTCGATGTATGAAGGGATCAGGTTTCTCAATTTACCTCCCATCTGTTTTCTGTTTATAATTATAAGCTTTATTTATGTGACAATCAACAAAATGTACATATTCTTTTTTCAGATAATTTTAAACGGTAGGAAAATCTTTAGGAAAAGAGGCAATTGCAAAACTATTTTAGGTGAATCGAACGATTCAGGTTTTAATCAGAAATTTTCAGTCGTCCCGGTTCAGGTTTGTTTATATATTTTTCTCGCTTTATATATTCAACTATTATTCCCGGTACTGAGTATCCGGTGTTTTTCTTTTTTTTATGATTTTTCAATGTGTTGTAACCGTCACCGCCATCTGCAA
>JAWOGE010000337.1:0-6601 GCA_046497165.1 bacterium
AGCTCATATCTTCATTCATAAAAATCATGCTATTTCTGCAATAGTCTTTTCTTCTTTCGCTGCTTCAAAAGCAACTTTTGCTTTAAATCCTGCATTGTGCATTCTTCGTCTTCCCTTCATCTTGTTTGCTCCTTCCAGAGGTTATTATATTCCACTTTATACCTCTGTCCAGTATTAGCTTACCATTATAATAATTGGTTACAGATGTTCAGAAACAGTTGGTGCCTGTATGCCCGATTGTGCTGTCAATGAATGCAGCAAAGGAACCTGCGACGAAGCCGAAAAAGTGTGTCTGGATAAAGAGTTTTATCGTTTATCGTTTTTGCGTAACGCAATTTGCGTAATTTTTTTAAGATTATTAAATATTTAAATTTCTTGACTTATTAAAGTAAAACTGCATTATTGTTTTTGCGTAACGCAATTTGCGTAATGGAGGGAATGATGAGAAATCCGTTTTCTTTCGGTGTTGCAGTAACGGGTGATTCTTTCTGCAACAGGGTGCAGGAATTAAGTGATCTGAGAAAGGCTGTTGAGAGTTCGAGAAAACTTTTTATCTTTGGTGAAAGACGGTTGGGAAAGACTTCTCTTTTGAAAAAACTTATGGTTTCCCTGCCTCAGGATGACTTCATTCCTGTCTATATTGATATCTGGAAATGTATATCGGAAGATGATTTTATCAGGGTTTGTGCAAATGCTTTTGCTTTGGCTTGCGAGACAAAAACCGATAAAATTCTCAGTTTTGTAAAGGAGTTTTTCAGTTTTATTTCACCTTCAATTACTATAGATGACGATGGGAAGCCTGTTGTTGTTTTTGGTGCAATTCCAAAAAGTCAAAAGAGCACTTTGCTTGAAGATGTTCTTTCAATTCCTGTAAAAATAGCACAGAAGTATCCGGAAAAACAATTGGTTGTCATATTTGATGAATTTCCTCAGATAAGATCGTTTGAAAGTGACCGTGCAGAAAGAGTTCTCAGGAGTGTCATTCAGCATCATGAGAAAGTCGCATACATTTTCTGTGGAAGCAGAAAACACATGATAAGAGAAATGTTTCTTAACAAAACGAGTCCACTTTATAGAAGTGCGGCACATTATCCTGTCGGATACATTTCAATAAACCACTGGATACCATTTATAAAAGAAAAGTTTTCAAGTGGCGGGAAATCAATATCGGATGAATGTATAGAAAAGATTTATTCAGAAACAGAAGGACACCCTTTCTATACTCAGATGCTTTGCAGTGTCTGCTATGAAATATCGTCAAAAAATTTGAAAGAACGATCTGTAGTTGAAGAAGCACTTGAAATACTTTTTCAACGAGAAACACATGCTTTTTTAAGTGAGTGGGAAAATTTTTCGGCAAATGAAAAAAAGCTGGTTCTTGCTCTGGCAAAAGAAAAAGAAATAGAATCGCCATACTCTACAGAAATAATTCAGAGACACTCACTTCCTCCCGCTTCAACAGTTCAAAGAACCATAAAGAAACTTACAGATATAGACATAATTGATAGGAATGAATATGGAAAATACCATATAACTGACAAATTCTTCAGCCGCTGGATTGTTAAGAAAATAGGTGCAGGAAATTAACTCAAAAACAGTATTCGGTTGACTTGTCACATTCCAATTTTGAAATAGCCTCTGAAACATTTGTGTTTCCAACTAAATTCTGTTAACATACTGAAGTGATTGATTTTTAGAGGTGTATGATGAAGGTGTTTTTTTCGTTGGTTTTGCTGTTTATTTTTATGTCAGGATGCAGGCCGGGCAGTATAAACAATACCGACAAACTTTCTGAATCTGACAACGATATAACTGATGTTCAGGACGATTACGAGCCTGATGTCGCGGTTGTTCCCGATGATGATGTGATCGATGAAGAAGATTTTGACGATGCGGATTTTTCAGATGATTCTGTTATTCCTGATGATGATGCGAACACTCCCTGGATGCCTGTACCTCCAAAAAAGGAAAAGCACGGTATCTGGAATGTTGTCTGGGTTTCAGGAACCCCTTTTGAAATGGGGTTTCAGCAGGGGCAGCTTCTTTATGATGAGATTGCCAATGGAATAAAGAATTCTGAATATGTGAAAGAGATAAAAAGTCAGATAAATATAGCTAAACTGGCTCAAGTTGATAAATATGCAGCAATGAATTCTTATCCCGACATAGTTCAGGAGTGTGAGGGGATGGTATCTTCTGCAGGTAGTGCCGGCTGGACGATGGAACTGTGTCTTTTTATCAATTTCGGGGATGTTATGGTTGAAATCCTTGACAGGCTGCCGTTTGTAACAAATTTCATAGCACCCGGATGTTCTCAAGCTATGGTGACAGGAGCTGCAACAGTTGACGGAAGGTTGTACCACGCAAGGATGCTTGACTGGGCCGAAATTGATTATCTTCTCTGGTATCCGACAATAATTGTCCGCCAGCCCATAGATGGGCTTCCTCATGTCTATATCGGTTTTCCGGGAAACCTTTCTCCATATTCAGGGATGAATATTGCAGGGATTTCAGGCGGTTCAAATGAATCTAACCCGCGAGACAGCGGTCAGCAGGCATATACGGGAAGAAGTCATGTCCAGATGCTTGGACAAATCCTGAAACAATCAGAAAGCCTTGAAGAAACAATATCGTTTGTTGAGGGAGAAAAGCATATGGCAGTTACTCAATTTGGAATTGCCGATGCCGCAAATAATACAGCAGGTGTGTTTGAAATGACAGCTAAAAACATGAGTGTCAGAATCATGGAAGATGATGTTTTATGGATGTCAAACCATTTTGTCCACCCCGACATGGTTGATTATGATGCAGACCCTGTTGCAAACTCAAGCAGAAGAAGATATGACAGACTTGCCCAGCTTGTTTCGCAAGAGGGATCTGACTCAATGTTTGGCACTTTTGATCCTGCAAAAGTTATCGAATTGATGCGTGACAGAATAAATCCAGATAATGGAGAAGAAAGCCCGCTTGGTACATTTGATGACAATAAAAGTCTTGCCACAAACGGGAACATATATTCAATAGTCTTTGATCCGGGCAACCTCCATTTCTGGGTGGCGGCAGGAAAAACTCCTGTCCCCGAGCAGGAATTTCAGGGCTTTTCACTTGGCACATTACTTGGTCTTCCCGAAGCAATTCCTGTTGATCCTGAAGTTATACCTTAGATTTTTCACCTTGACTTTTATGCATAAAAAGATCAAGTTATGCATACGGATGTGGTGAAATGAGAACAGCACTTGATTTACCTGAAAAATTGCTGAAAAGGCAGGGAACTCTCACGGAGAAACGGGAGAAAGCAGTTTGGGATGCTCACTGATAATTCTTTAATTTATACTCTCTGAAATGAAGAAATCGATGACTGTAAAGATCTGCCGGAAAATCTTCAGCCATAAGAAATATTCCGCACAATCTCCATCAAATTTTCGCAGGATAGTTTTATATTTTTCAGCATTTCGGATTTTTCAGAGCCGGATTCAGTGCTTAAAAGCATCTCGGTATGTGTTTTTATGACTTCCACAGGTGAATATATCTCCTGAGCAATATTTGTGAGAAAAAGACTTTTCATCTGTTTTGCTTTTTTTGCTTTAAGAATATCGTTTCTGACCATGGACTCTCTTTTTTTTGAAATGGATATATCTTTAATAGTTATCACAAAACCTGAAGGGTGATTTTTTGTTATTTCAAAAGTTTTTCCTGTTATGTAAGCCGGAAAAAGGCTCCCTGTGTTTCCTATTATTTCACATTCAAAAATTCGTTTTTCTTTACTTTCAAAAGCTTTAAAAAGATGATATGAAAGTGAATCGCCATTTCTGAAAACAAAAAAGTTTTCAGCATTTGTGTAAGGGTCATCTTTAATTATATCTGAAAGCTTATTTTCTGCTTTGCGGTTTGCATGAACAATTTTAAACTTCATATCCGTTACAATGAGAATAAGCGGGAGAGAATCTATGATGCTTTTCAACTCCGCTTTTTTTGAACGAAGCCCATCTATAAGAATGTATGTTTTTTGAACAGAGCGTAAAAAACGATATTTTCGGGCAGCCAAAACAATACCTGCAGCGAGAAAAACTGTCCATACAGGATTCATGGGCGGAATCAGATGAATTTCAAAAAGCGGGAAAATTACTTCTGTAAGCTGTGAAATGGAAAAAGGGATTATAAACGCCCAGAATGTAACAAAAGACTGCTTTCTTTCAAATGCATCCCCGGCCTTGAAAGAGTGAAGAAAAATCATTCCCATTCCCGTAAAACTGAGGCTGAGATAGTAAAAAACAAAAAGTACTATCCATATGTTATCCTGCAACCTCGGAAGCCATCCGTGCTCTGAGGGAATATCTGTAACCGATATATTTCCTTTGAACTGCTGAACAATAAACAAAACAGAAACTGCATAAACAAAAGAAAAAAGCATCAAACGCCGTTTCTTTTTTAATCTATAAAATGTTTTTGTAAAAACCATTGAAAAAAGCAGGGTATTTGGAGCAAATGTCGCCACCCCGAAAAAAGATATATTGTCTCCTGTCATGGCTTCAACAGCAGTTTCTGATGAGTATATAAAACAGTGCCCTACTCCCCATATCCCAAAAGACACCAGCATTAAAATCGTTGAAAGATTAAGAAATGAACGGGGATTCTTTATGAGAAGATATATGATCAGAATTGCATAAATATTTACAGATATGTAATGAAGCACAAAAAATATATTCATTTTCCTGTTTTCTTATCCGGAATTAATAAACTCACCTGGATTGTTCCCGTATCTTTTTTATTTACATGGGCTTCAGCTCCAATATCAGAAATAAATTTTGAGGAGACCTCTGAAGTCAGAAAAAGTGAACCGTGATGTGATACCGTGCTGTTATTTTCTTTTACAAAACAATCTTCTATTGTTCTGTATAAATTTTCATAAGAGCTTTCAGACGACTGGCAGACCGCTTTGAAAAGCACCCTGTTTTCATCTGTTTTTTGAACATAAAGTTCCGTACGGCTACTTTCAGAGGTTTTATATATGACCATAAATATATTTTCGAAAATCCGGCTTAACTTGTAGGCATCGGTAAAAACAGACAGATCTTTATCTACAGAGTTTTGCAGTTTTAATGTTCCTTCTGAAAGAACATCGTAGGGCTCTGTAATTTCAGAAAGAAGTTTTTTTACAAAAATCTGTTCGGGAAATATTTGTTCAGACCCGGATGCTGTCTTTGACACATCAATGATGTTTTTTACAAGATGTGTAAGTTCAAAGCTTTTTTTTCTTATGGGTAGAAACCTCGATCTTTTGGATACTTCTGTTTCACAATGCAGTATCTCTGAAAAACCGGATATGGAGTTAAGTGGTGTTTTTATTTCATGGATCATATTCGACAGGAACTCCGATTTCTGCTCAATGATTTTTTTCGCTTTATCATGAGAATCCTTGACCTTTTCAACAAGTTTCTCTTTTTCAGTCATATCTGTAATAAAAAAAACATATCCTGCAGTTTTCTGCTGATCTTCTCTTAAAATGTTTACAGTGGTTTCCAGCAGAAGATCTTCTCCTGAAACATTTTTTGTCTGGCTGAATTTTAAAGGAAAAAGAGCTGTTTTTTCACCGTCATTTTTAAGAGCCTCCGGAATATCTATAAAATCCTCAATGGAACAATCTCCGGAAACATTTTCCATAAAACTGTTTTTAAAAACTCTGTTTGCCGTATTTATCTGAAAACTTTTGTCTGTCACGGCAAACATATCGGGTAAAGAATCTATGATCGACTCCAGCACATCTGTATCATGAATGAGGTAGTCAAAAAAATTAGCCGTTCCCGTTTTTATTTCAAGAACATTGTGTTTCCATATAACAAAGACAAAACCACCCGTCATCACCGTTGACATGAAGGGCGAAACAGGAGGAATAGCCTCAAATCCGATTACAGGGAATATAAAGTCTGTCAAACCTATGGAAATAAAATAGATAAAATAGCAGAAAAGTATAACCCTTGAGCAATTCTTTATGGATTTATTAATAAATTCCTGCCGGGTATATTTATAAATAAGATAAAGTGCTGAAAAAGTATATGCCGGAAAATAAATGATAATCAACAAAAACCACGCATCCATTCTAAAAACCGAAATCCAGCCATATTTTCCCATAGTTACAGAAGTTACAAGACCGCTGAACTGTGCTATGCTGATAAAAACAGGTGGCAGTATCAGAGTGGGATATATCAGAACAGTGCGATAATATTTTTCACGACCTGTGTAAGCGATACAGAAAAGAAGAAAAGCCGCAGGAAAAGAACTCCATCCCAGAGAAGAGATCCCGCTCCAGAAAAAAGCATCCGCAAAAGTATGCGAACTCTGCATATAAGCATAGCCTAACGCCCATACAGACTGAGAAAGAATAAATATAATCAGAGAAATATGAAGAAAAGTACGGTAATGAGAAAAAACAAGGTATATTATAAAAAAAAGATAACAAGAAAAAACACTAAGTGAAAGTAAAGAAAGTACAGCCATGAAAACCCCTGTTTTTTACCCCTTTTCATTATACAACAGAATTAAAAATAAATCAAACGGACAAAAACTTTATGGCTAAAAATGTCGATTGACACGATTAACTTTT
>JAWOGE010000350.1:0-6282 GCA_046497165.1 bacterium
CAATAAAGAAAAAAAGTTTCTACTGAGTCGCCATGAATATTACGATTCTAAATTCATGGAAAAGTTTAAAAGAAAGCCTGACCCCGCCGCTTTTGTTCTCTTTATGGCCGATGACAGAGATATTGACATAAATGAAGAGTTTGTCCTTAAATTAATAGCCAGAAGAGCCGGCTGTGACTTTGTGTACATAGATCCTCTGAAAATTGATGCTTCTCTCGTGGTCAACACAATATCATACACTTACGGCAAAAACAATACAGTTCTTCCCATGCACGAAGAAAATGGAAATATCATACTTGCCATGGGAAATCCTTTCAGAATGGATATCATAGACCAGCTGTCCACCACCACAAAGAAAAAAGTTATCCCCGTGGTTGCTTCTGCAGAAGATATAAGAAAAACCGTTACAGATGTTTTCGGTTTCAAAAAATCTATGAAAGCTGCGGCAGAAGATTACGCAAAGGATGATCTCAACAATCTTGAACAGCTTACGAAGCTCAAAAGTGCTGCGGATCTTGACGACAAACATGTTGTAAATGCTGTTGACTTCATGCTGAGATACGCTGTGGACCAGAATGCGAGTGATATTCATATTGAGCCTAAGCGAAATGAAACTAAAATCCGTTTTCGTCTCGATGGAATTCTTCATACCATTTACTCCTTTCCCCGTGATGTCCATCTCCCCTTTGTTTCACGCATAAAGATGCTTGCCCGTATGGATATTGCCGAAAAAAGGCGTCCTCAGGACGGCAGATTAAAAATAGAATCCGATGAATCACGGGAAATAGATATCAGAGTAAGCACAATACCTGTTGTCCACGGAGAAAAAGTGGTTCTCCGACTTCTTATAGAGAGCCAGTTTCTCAAAAATCTTCCAGAAATAGGGTTTGTGGAAGATCAGCTTGAAAGATGGTCCTCTGCTACAGAACGAGGTTTCGGAATGCTGCTTGTGACAGGGCCCACAGGAAGTGGAAAGACAACAACTCTTTATTCTACTTTAACTGCAATGGCGAGTCCGGATGTTAATATTGTTTCTGTGGAAGATCCCATAGAAATTGTCATAGAAGAGATAAATCAGATGGGAGTTAACAACAGGGCGGGAATAACCTTCTCTTCCTCTCTGCGCCATGTTCTCAGACAGGACCCCGATATAATAATGATCGGTGAGATAAGAGATGACGAAACAGCTGAGAATGCTGTTCAGGCTGCTCTCACCGGACATCTTGTTTTTTCCACCTTACATACCAATGATACCGCCAGTTCAGTGGAGCGAATAAAAGATCTCGGGGTTGAGCCTTTTCTCATAGGTGCTGTACTGAACGGATTACTGGCACAGAGACTTGTCAGAAAGGTATGTCCGTTCTGCTCCTACGAAAGAAAATTGACAGAAGATGAAAAAATCGCATTGAATCTTCCCGCTGAAAGTGAATATGATGTAAAAGATGCGGAGGGTTGCGTAAAATGCAGATACAGCGGGTACAGCGGCCGAACGGCAATAATGGAATTTATGCCCATAACTGAAAAGACCCGTTCTCTTATTTCTCACAATGCATCTACCGAAGAATTGCGTGATAACGCCCTGATGGACGGCATGATAACCCTTAGAGAATCCGCCATAAAAAAACTGGCCGACGGTATCACAACCTTTGATGAAATATTGAAAGCTCTTCATTATTATTGAGCCTGTATTTTTTCTTTCCTTATAACATTGAAAAAAGAAAATTTTTATGATATGTTTTCAATCCGTTAACTGATTGTAGGGGTTTTATGCATTGGATTGACTACTTTATAATTTTCGGATATCTCGGTGTTCTTATAGGTATAGGTATTTTCTTTTTGAAAAAACAATCTACAGTTGATGAATATTTTGTCGGAGACCGTAAAATGGGATCCGGTCATATCAGTTTTTCCGTAGTGGCAACAGATGTGGGCGGAGGCTTTTCCATAGGTCTCGGTGGCGTCGGATTTCTAATGGGACTTTCAGGTTCATGGTTGCTTTTTACAGGTCTCGTAGGAGCCTGGTTGTCAGCGGTTATACTTATTCCCAAAGTGAAGTTTCTTGGTGATAAGTATAATCTTCTTTCCTATCCCGATTTTCTTGAAAGACGCTACGACAGAAGAACCAGGCTTCTTTCTTCTGTTGTTTCCGGAATAGGTTACGCAACCTTTGTGGGGGCCCAGATACTTGCCGGTGCAAAATTGTCATCCGCAGCTTTCAACATAGATTTAACCACAGCCGTTTTAATAATGTCCGCAGTTGTTATAGTTTATACTGCTTTCGGAGGTTTGCAGGCTGTCATTTACACAGACTCCCTGCAATGGTTTGTTCTTCTTTCCGGTCTTCTTTTTCTGGCTCTGCCTCTCGGATATAGAGAAGTAGGGGGGTTGGAAGGCATGCGAACTGCACTTCCACCTGAATTTTTTACTTTGACAAATATATCCTGGGAGCAATTTTTCATCTGGATGTTTACAATTGTTCCCATATGGTTTGTGAAGATGACTCTCTATCAGCGAATGTATGCAACAAAAGATGTTAAAACTGCTCGCAGAGCATGGTATATTGCCGGACTTCTTGAATATCCTCTCATGTCTTTTCTCGGAGTGGGACTCGGAATGTTCGGTCGTATAATGTTTCCAGAAGTGGAATCCGAAATGGGACTTCCGCTTCTCATAAAAAATGTTCTCCCCGTAGGTGCTGTAGGGATTGTTCTATCTGCTTATTTTTCAGCAATAATGTCTACAGCGGACTCATGTCTTCTTGCTTCTGTGGGTAATTTTGTCAATGATCTATATCAGAAATATATAAATCCCGATGCTCCGGAGAAGAAAGTTCTTCTGATAAGTCGCCTGCTTACTGTGGCAGTCGGAATAATATCAGTTGCAGTGGCTCTCGGTATCCCGAAAGTTCTTGATTCCATGCTTCTCGCCTATAAATTCATGGTTTCGGGACTTTTCATCCCAACTATTGCCGGGATTCTTTTTAAAAGAGTTTCCGCCGCCGCCGCACTTTTGAGTATAATAATCGGAGGTGTAACTTCCATTCTTCTTGAGCTGGATATGTTTTCAATGCTGAATCCGTGGGATGATTCGATTCTAGTAGCACTGCCTCTTTCTCTTATCGCTATAATAATCGGCACACTGATATGGCCTTCTGACGGTTCTGATAAATTCGTCGATGACATCGAGGAACTTAATAAAACCTGAATCGGACGATTCAGGTAAAAAGAATTCATGAAAAGTTGCTTTTTAAATACTTCCTGTTATAACTCGACTCGTTAAATGAACTTCCATTGCAAGGGGTTCCCGTCAAAATGAAAAAAATCAGAAATTTTTCTATTATCGCACATATAGATCACGGGAAATCAACACTTGCCGATCGTATTCTGGACATAACAAAAACCGTGGACGAACGCGACCGCAAAGAACAGTTCCTGGATGATATGGAATTGGAAAAAGAACGCGGAATAACCATTAAAGCCCGTGCTGTAACTTTAAAACATACCGTTGACGGTGAAGATTATGAGTTGAACCTCATAGATACTCCAGGTCATGTTGATTTTTCCTATGAAGTCAAAAGAGCTCTACAGGCATGTGAAGGAACTTTACTTGTAGTAGATGCCACTCAGGGTGTTGAAGCTCAGACCGTTGCAAACTTATTTATGGCTCTTGAACAGGATCTGGAGATAATACCTGTAATAAACAAGATAGATCTGCCCAGTTCCGATATTGACGAAGTGGAAAATGAAATTGATGAGATTCTGGGCGTTAATCCTCAGGATATTTTCCGAGTTTCAGCAAAAACCGGAAAAGGAGTCAAAGAACTTCTTGACGGAATTGTCCGTCTTATTCCTCCGCCTCGTAACACATCAAACCAACCGGCTCGTGCTCTCATTTTTGATTCATGGTTTGATCCTTATGTGGGGGTTAAACTGCTCATAAGAATGTTTGACGGAAATATTGGAAAAGGGGAGGAGATCTCTCTGATGCATTCAAAAGGCAAATATGAGATTATGTCTCTTGAAAAATACACACCTTTTCTGACTCCGGTTAAAAATCTTGAGGCCGGTGATGTCGGTGTCGTCGCAGCAGGAATAAAGAGCATACAGGATGTTCAGATTGGAGAAACCATCACTTCGTTCTTAAATCCGGCAAACAAACCTCTTCCGGGTTTCAAACCTTTGAAACAGATGGTTTTTAGTGGTATATATCCCATTGAAAACGAACAGTACGAACCTCTTAAAAAAGCGATGGAAAAACTTGTTCTCAACGATTCTTCATTTTCATACGAACCTGAAACATCTTCGGCACTGGGATTCGGTTTCAGATGCGGATTTCTGGGTATGCTGCATCTCGAAATAATCAAAGAACGCATTGAAAGAGAATATAATGTCGATTTAATAACAACGGCTCCGTCTGTTTCCTATAAAATAACAACCACCGACGAGCAGGAACTTTTCATTCAAAACCCGGATGAGATGCCGGAATCTCAATTTGTTCAGAACATAGAAGAACCTTTTGTCGATCTTTCTATTCAGACACCTGCCGCTCATATAGGCCCCGTTGTAAAACTTTGTGAAGACAAAAGAGGGGAGCAGTCGGCAATACATTATCTGAGTACCGATCGTGTTTCAATAGAATATGAAATTCCACTTGCTGAAATAGTTTATGACTTTTATGACCGTCTGAAAACTGTCAGCAGAGGCTATGCTTCAATGGACTATGAATTTTCCGGTTACAAATCGACAAATCTTGTGAAATTGAATATACTTATCAATGGAAAACTTGTTGATGCTCTTTCCACAATAACACATAAAGAAAACGCTTATTATATGGGGCGTTCTCTTGTCCAAAAGATGAGAAAAGTTATTCCCCGTCAGATGTTTGATGTACCTATTCAGGCTGCCATAGGTGGAAGAGTTGTCGCCCGTGAAACTGTCAAAGCATACAGAAAAAATGTAACCGCAAAATGTTACGGAGGCGATGTAAGCCGGAAAAGAAAACTTCTTGAAAAACAGAAAGAGGGCAAAAAACGCATGAAAAATATAGGTTCGGTGGAAATTCCACAGGAAGCCTTTCTTGTTGTTCTTGACAATGACGATGAAAAAAACTGAAAAATTAACCAGTGTGCACTTCTGAACTTAAAAACTTGAGAAACGGACTTTATTATCGTAAACTTCTATGATTAATTTGTTGCCGGGAGCAAATATGACTGTATTTATTGTCACAGGAACTCAATGGGGAGATGAAGGCAAAGGGAAAATAGTGGACATACTCACAGAAAATGTTGATGCTGTTGCTCGTTTTCAAGGCGGAAACAACGCCGGACACACAATAGTTGTTGGCGAAACTTCTTTTGCACTTCATGTCATACCTTCAGGTATTATAAGGAAAAAGACAGAGGTTTTTATAGGAAACGGAGTTGTTGTGGATCCTCAGCAATTTCTTGAAGAAATTGAAATGCTCAGAAAAAAGGGTGTCAGGGTGACTCCGGATCGGCTGAAAATATCTCGCAGAGCACATGTTATACTTGATTATCATAAAAATCTTGATAATTACCGGGAAGAAATTAAAACAGAAAAAATAGGAACAACAGGACGAGGTATAGGTCCGGCATACGAAGACAAAGTAAGCAGAACCGGCATAAGAATATGTGATCTTCTGGACAGAGAGCTACTTTTTTCTAAAATCTCCTGTTCACTGAAAGAAAAGAACACACTTTTTGTCAACCTTTACAACAAAACTCCTCTTGATGCAAAAACTCTGAGAGATAAGTATTATGAAACAGGCAGAAAAATTGCTCCCTTTATTGCTGAAGAGGGGTTTTTGCTCAACAATATGGTTAAAAAAGGTAAAAGCATACTTCTTGAGGGAGCTCAGGGAGCTTTGTTGGATGTTGACAGAGGAACCTATCCTTTTGTCACCTCTTCAAACACTTTCAGTACATTTGCTTCAATGGGTTCCGGAGTGGGAAGTGCCAGAATAAAAAGAAACATAGCTGTAATGAAAGCATATACAACCCGTGTAGGCGAAGGACCTTTTCCCAGCTGTGATAACGGTGAGGACGGTTCCAAACTGGCAGAAAAAGGACATGAATTCGGCACCACAACAGGTCGAAAGCGTCGTTGCGGATGGCTTGATCTTGTTGCTCTGTCATATGTTTTCAATCTTAACGATTACTCCTCCGTGGTTCTTTCGAAACTCGATGTGCTTTCAGGTTTCCCGGTTATAAAAGTTGCTATTGCCTATGAACTTGAAGGCAGAAAAATTGACTATTTTCCAGAA
>JAWOGE010000351.1:0-8655 GCA_046497165.1 bacterium
GCCATGGAAGAAGGATTGAGATTTGCTGTTCGGGAAGGCGGTCGGACAGTGGCTTCAGGTGTCGTTGCTAAAGTTGTAGAGTGATAAATGCGAGGTGTATTGTGAACGAAAAAATAAGAATTAAATTAAAAGCTTTTGACCATAAGATACTGGATCAGTCTGTGGGTGAAATAATAGATATTGTTTCCAGAAGCGGGGCAGAAGTGGTTGGACCCATACCGCTTCCCACGAAAATTCATAAATATACTGTACTCAGGTCTCCACATGTAAATAAAAAGGCAAGAGAGCAGTTTGAAATGAGAATTCACAGAAGAATTCTTGATATTCTCAGCCCCACAAAACTTACCATGGATGAGCTTATGAAGACTGATCTGTCGGCGGGTGTGGAGATTGAGATCAAAATGAATTAAACTTTTATCAGGAACGGAGAAATGACATGGCTCCAGGAATTATTGGAAAAAAAATAAAAATGACCCAAATTTACAATGATAACGAACTGATCCCGGTCACTGTTCTTGAAGTCGGACCGTGTTATGTTATACAGAAAAAAGACACTGAGAAAAATGGTTACAGTGCTCTTCAGTTCGGTTTTGAGAAGAAAAAAACCCAGAGAACAAATCAGCCCGAAAAAGGACACCATAAAAAAGCGGGAAAAGGTGTTTTCAGAAAGTTGAAAGAGTTTAGAGTCTCTGAAAAGACACTTGATGATTTCAACCTCGGAGATGAAGTGAAAGCTGATATTTTTGAAGAGGGAGAAACCGTAAAAGTAACCGGATTCTCAAAAGGAAAAGGTTTTTCTGGTGTTGTTAAAAGATGGGGATTCGGTGGAGGAAGAGAAACTCACGGTTCACATTTTCACAGAGCACCGGGTTCAATAGGTCAGTGTGTAAAACCCGGAAAAATATGGAAAAAGAAAAAAATGCCGGGACGACATGGGAATCAAAAAATAACCGTAAAAAACCTTAAAATTGTTAAAGTTGATGCTCAAAATAACATTATGATGGTAAAAGGTGCGGTTCCGGGTTCAACCGGCGGTTTTATTTATGTTAAAAAATAGGTACGGAGATAAGATATGGTCGCACTAAACATGATAGACAAAGATGGAAACTCAATGGGGACTGTTGATTTTCTGCCGGAAGAAAAACTGGACGAGAAACAACTTAATAAAATTCTTGTTTCCGAAGTTGTTGAGGCATTCCGCTCAAAAATGAGACAGGGAACTCATTCCACAAAAACCTACGCCACCATTTCGGGTGGAGGAGCCAAACCCTGGCGTCAGAAAGGTACCGGGCGTGCACGCCGTGGAACACTCAGAGCTTCCACCATAAGAGGCGGGGCTCCGGCATTCGGTCCTCAGCCGAGAACATACGGAAAAAAAGTCAGTAAGAAAAAGAAGCGAATTGCCGTTCTTCAGATTCTTGCTGAAAAGATTCGTAATGGCGAAATTGTTGTAATGAAAGATTTTGAAATGAAAGAGATCGCTACAAAAAATGCTTACCGGATACTCAGGAAAAATGCAGGGATTGAAAAAGCACTCGTTTTGTCAGAAGAAAATGATATTCTGGAAAAAAGTTTGAAAAATATTCCGGTATACAAATACTCTCCTTACAACAGTTTTAATATAATGGATCTTATGCGTTATGAAAAAGTAGTGCTTACAGAAAAAGCAGTGAAAAAACTCAATGGAGAAAAAACAGATGAGTGAAAAAAGTTTGAGAGAAATTATAAAGCGTCCATTGCTTACAGAAAAGGCGACTTCGTATAGTGAAGAAGATAAGAAAAATACATATGTTTTTGAAGTAAGCATAGAAGCGGATAAAAAAGCTGTTAAAAATGCTGTTGAATCGTTGTTTGATGTCAATGTCGAAAAAGTGAACACAGCAATTATTCGCGGTAAAACAAAAAGAGTTCGTTTTGTAAAAGGCAAACGAAAAAACTGGAAAAAAGCGTATGTCACCTTGAAAGAGGGACAGAATATTAATTTTGTGGAAGACATATGAACTGGAGATATATATGATTGTTAAAATGAAGGGTACAACCAACGGCACACGCGGAATGGTCAGAGATGATTTTTCCGATGTAACCAAAAAAGAACCGGAAAAAAGTCTTACTGTCAAACTTAACAGAAAAGGCGGAAGAAGACGCGGCGGAAGACATAAGAGAAAATACAGGCTCATAGATTTCAAGAGAAATAAATTTGATGTTCCTGCAACTGTAAATGCCATAGAGTACGATCCCAATCGTTCAGCCCGCATAGCTCTTCTGTATTATCATGACGGTGAAAAACGCTATATAATTGCACCGAACAATCTTTCTGTCGGCGACACAGTTATTTCTAAAGATGAAGAGGCCGCGGATGTGAAGCCGGGGAATTCAATGAGACTTAGAAATGTTCCCGTGGGTACTTTCATTCATAATGTTGAGATGAAACCCGGCAAAGGCGGAGCCATTGCGAGATCCGCCGCATCAGGAGTACAGGTTGTCGGCAGAGACGGTAAATATGTCAATGTTCGTATGCCGTCCGGAGAAATAAGAATGATTTTTCATGAATGTCGTGCAACAATTGGTCGTGTTGGAAATGTTGAACATTCCAATCTCAAAGTTGGTAAAGCCGGAAAATCAAGATGGCTGGGAAGAAGGCCCAAAGTCAGAGGAGTTTCTATGAACCCTGTTGACCATCCTCTCGGTGGTGGAGAAGGAAGTACTGCTGGTGGCAGACATCCTGTAAGTCCCTGGGGAACTCCTTCAAAAGGCTATAAAACAAGAAAAAACAAACGGACAGACAAGTATATAATAAAGAGACGGAAGAAAAAATAAAAGGAGGGTGAAGTGCCTCGTTCAATAAAAAAAGGACCATTTGTAGACAGACATCTTGTCAAAAAAGTTATGCGTGTAAATTCAACCGGTGAGAAGAAATCCATAAAGACATGGTCTCGCAGATCGACCATTGTTCCTGAAATGGTCGGGCTTAATCTGGCAGTCCATAATGGAAGAAATTTTACGCCGGTATATGTTACGGAAGATATGGTGGGTTATAAGTTAGGTGAGTTTGTTCCTACCCGTGTTTTCAAAGGTCACACAGGTAAAAAATAAAAAACTTGATTATGTTTTTTTGATGTGTAAGATATTGCGGGTTTTATTTGAAAGGTGAGGAGACGCTAAAATGGCTAACAAGATAGTTAAAGCTAAACTGAGAAATTACAGGATGTCCCCTTTAAAAGTGCGTGAAGTGATAAACATCATACGCAACAAAGAGGTGGAAAAGGCACACCAGATGTTGGAATATTCTAAGAGGAAGGCGGCTGTTGCTGTGAAAAAACTTCTTGATTCTGCTGTTGCCAACGCTGAAAACAATCATAATATGGACATTGATCGTCTTTACATCAAGTCTGTAAGTGTTGATGAAGGTGCCACTTGGAAGCGCTGGTGTCCCAGAGCACAGGGACGAGCTGCTCCAATAAGAAAAAGAACATCTCACATTAATATTGAACTTGAAGAAAAGTAATACATAACAGGAGGTTATTTTGGGTCAAAAAGTAAATCCTAACGGATTCCGTTTGCCACTGAAAAAAAATTGGCAGTCCAAGTGGTTTAACAGCAAGAATTACACGAAGTGGCTTCATGAGGATCTGCGTATAAAAGAAAAAATAGAGAAAGAGTTTCAACATGCTTCTCTTGGCAAAATAGATATAGAGCGTTTTGCTGATAAAATAAAAGTGATAATCCACACTGCCAAGCCGGGCATGGTTGTGGGTCGTAAAGGTGTCGGCATCGACAGAATAAAAGAGATTGCCGCCGGTGAA
This sequence comes from bacterium, assembly GCA_046497165.1. Lineage (GTDB taxonomy): Bacteria > UBP6 > UBA1177 > UBA1177 > JAWOGE01 > JAWOGE01. Next base: position 3,804 of record JAWOGE010000351.1, read on the forward strand.
CTTACCGGAATCAGTGAAATTCATGTTGAGCCAATGGAAATAAAAAAAGCTGAGTTGAATGCCAAGCTTGTTGCAGATGACATTGTTCAGCAGATAAAAAGAAGGGCTCATTTCAGAAGAGTTGTGAAGAATGCTGTCAGCAACACCATGAAAAGCGGTGCTTTAGGCATAAAGGTGCAGGTTTCGGGTCGTCTCGGAGGTGCTGACATGTCCAGAGTGGAAAGGTATCACGAAGGAAAAATCCCTTTACAGACAATGAGAGCAGACATTGATTACGGTTTTTCTGAAGCTGACACTACATATGGATCAATAGGTGTCAAAGTATGGATAACCAGGAAATGACATTAAGAAAAGAGGTGTATCATGTTGCAACCTAAAAAATTTAAATATAAAAAAGTCCAAAAGAACCGCAACAGAGGGCTTGCTCAGTCTGGTAACAAACTTGACTTCGGCAATTTCGGGATGAAAGCGGTTTCAAGAGGATTTGTAAACGGAAGACAGCTTGAGTCGGTTCGTGTGGCCATTGTTCGTGCACTTCAGAACAGTGGAAAACTCTGGTTCAGAATATTCCCCGACAAACCCATAAGTAAAAAACCTCTCGAGGTAAGAATGGGAAAGGGAAAAGGAGAGGTTGAAGAATATGTTGCTCCCATAAAACCGGGTAAGATAATTCTGGAAATCGGGCAGTGTGAAGAAGAGGCCGCACGCAAAGCAATTCGTCGTGCCGGTCATAAATTACCCATAAAAGTCAAGTTTGTAAAAAGAGGAGATGATTTGAAATGAAGGCTAATGAAATAAGAGAAAAAAGTACAGAAGAGATCCAAAAATTGCTGGAAGAAAAAAAGCAGGCCAAATTCAATTTCAAGCTTCAGAAAAGTATGGGGCAGATTGAGGATTTTTCCAGTGTTGGTGAAACAAAAAGAGATATTGCAAGAATAAAAACCATTCTCACCGAAAGAAAAAAAGAAGAGAAAAGGGGTGAAGTATGACCGCGAAGGAAAAAGGAAATAAAAAAGTACTCAGTGGAACAGTGGTGAATGATTCTCTCGACAAAACCGTCAAAGTCAGAGTGGAGAGGAAGTTGAGACATGCCCGTTACGATAAGTTGATAAAAAATGTTAAGAATCAGCTTGCTCATGATGAAGACAATGCTTACAAGGTAGGCGATGTTGTAAAAATTTGTGAATGTGCTCCCGTAAGTAAAAGAAAAAGATGGTATGTTGCTGGAAAAGTTGAGAAGTAAAAGGAGAAGACATGATACAGCGTGGAACAAAATTAAGCGTGGCGGACAACTCCGGAGCCAGGATAGTTCAATGTATAAATGTTTCCGGTGGAACCGCCAAGAGATATGCAAAAATCGGAGAAGTTATTAAAATATCTATCAAGGAAGCTGTTCCCCGTTCTGAAGTTAAACCGGGTACAGTGACCGATGCTGTCATTGTCCGACAGAAAAAAGGGGTCAGAAGAGTTGACGGTACATATGTCAGATTTGATGACAATGCTGTTGTTTTACTCAATGAAAACAAGGAACCGGTGGGAACCCGTGTTTTTGGTCCTGTTGCCCGTGAATTGAGACAGCACGGATATATGAGAATTTTATCACTTGCTCCCGAAGTATTGTGAAAAGTGAGGATATTATGAGAAAAAAGATGGGAAATCTTAAAAAGAACGATGTGGTAAAGATTATAACCGGAAACGATAAAGGTAAAACTGGCAAAATAATAGAGGTTCTTACCGATTCTGAAAAAGTGAGAGTTGAAGGCGTCAATGTTCGTAAAAAACACAGAAGACCTTCTCCTCAGGAAGAGGGTGGTATAGTGGATATAGAGATGCCTCTGCATGTGTCGAATGTTCGTCCGGTGCATCCGGAAACCGGCGATGTTACGACCTTCAGAAGAAAGACAACAAAAGAAGGCGAAAAAATAAGATATTGTAAAAAAACCGGTCAGAGAATAGATTAGTCGGGAGTATTCAGTTATGACGGAAAAATATAAAAGCAGACTGAGATTGAAATTCAACGAAGAGATTCGTGGTGAGATAAAAAAAGAGCTCGGTATAGAAAACGAAATGGCAATACCGAAGGTTGACAAAGTCACCATAAATATGGGCCTTGGAGAAAGTCTCACCAACAAAAAAGTTCTTGAGGATTCTCTCAAAGCACTGAGATCTATTGCAGGGCAGAAACCTGTTGTCACAAAAGCACGCAAAGCCATTTCGAATTTTAATATCAAGAGAGGTATGCCGGTGGGTGCTTTTGTTACCCTCAGAGGTGAGAGCATGTATGACTTTCTTGATAAGCTTGTTAATATTGCATTGCCTCGTGTGAAAGATTTTCGCGGAGTTCCCGCCAAAGGTTTTGACGGACGGGGAAATTACAATCTCGGAATCAGTGATTTTATAATTTTTCCGGAAGTTAATTTTAGCGATATTGAAAAAAGCAAGGGGATGAATGTTACAATTGTTACTACTGCTGAAGACGACAAGCAGGCAAAAACTCTCCTTGAAAAAATAGGCGTTCCTTTCAAAAAAGTCTGAAAATTGGAGGTATAAGTGGCCAAGAAATCATTGCGAATTAAAGCTAAGAGAAAACCTAAGTTCAAAGTCAGAGCTTATAACAGGTGTCCGATATGCGGGAGACCGCGTGGTTATTTGAGGGATTTCGACATGTGCAGGATATGTTTCAGAAAGCTTGCAAATGAAGCGAAAATACCCGGTGTGATTAAGTCAAGCTGGTGAAAAGGAGATAACAATGAACGATCTTGTTGCATTTTTTATAGCAAGAGTAAAAAATTCCATTAACGCAAAACACAGGACAATCCATGGTATACAAAGTTCAAAACTTGTTGAGGGCGTTGCAGATGTTCTTAAAAGTGCCGGTTATATCGAGGATTACAGAACAACGGAAATCGGAGCCAAAAAAACATTGTCCGTTGATTTGAAGTATATAGACAGCAAAAAACAGAAAAACGCAATAAAAGAGATAAAAAAAGTGTCTAAACTCGGCAGACGCATCTATGCAGGAGCAGACGAAATACCTTATGTCCGCAATGGTTTGGGCTGTATGGTGGTTTCCACTTCTTCCGGAGTTATGACGGATGAAAAGGCTCGTGAGAAAAATATCGGTGGCGAATTAATCTGCAAGGTCTGGTAAAGGAGGTTTGAAGTGTCAAGATTAGGAAAATATCCTGTTGTTTTCGGGGAAAAAACATCCGTGGAAATTAAAGATGGGAAAATATTTATAAAAGGTGAGAAAGGCTCTCTTGAAAGAGTCATAAACAACAAGCTGGATTATGATGTTTCAGACAAAGAGATTCTTATAAAAAGGCGAAATGACGAAAAAGAGTCAAAAGCACTGCATGGTCTTTTCAGATCTCTTATCAACAATATGGTTGTCGGAGTTGAAAAGGGTTTTGAAAAGGAACTTGTCATAAACGGAACTGGATACCGATTCGGAATGAAAGGAAAGCAGCTTGAATGTGAAGTCGGCTATTCCTCTCCTGTAATTATGGATGTTCCCGAAAGTGTTGATGTTGAAATATCTAAAAAAGGCGACAGCATGAAGTTGAAATCAGTGAACAATGAAGTGCTCGGTGATTTTTGTGCGAAAATAAGAAAACTCAGACCGGTGGAACCATACAAAGCAAAGGGTATCCACTTCAAAGATGAGCGGATTCGCAGAAAGGTCGGCAAAGCCGCAGCCGGTGCTGAATAATCAATATGTTTTGGAGGATGGTCATATGAATATGAAAAAAACACACGCACGAAGAGATAGAAAAAGAAAGCGAGTAAGAAAAAAAATATTTGGAACTGCAGAAAGACCGCGACTTACTGTCAACAGAAGCAACACCAATATTTATGCACAGATTATTGATGATACAGTCGGAAATACTATAGCATGCTCTTCTTCTCTTGATTCAGCGTGTCGAGATATTGATGGCGATAAAAAAGCTGTTGCTGAAGAGGTGGGAAAACTTCTTGCCGGAAAGTGTGAAAAAAATGGGATAAAAAAAGTTGTTTTTGATAAAAATGTATATAAATATCATGGTCGCGTTAAAGCTCTGGCTGATGGTGCCAGAAAAGGTGGTTTGCAATTTTGAAAAATTCAGGAGAAACTATGGATACGAAAAAAATGGAACTTGAGGAAAAACTCATATACATAAACCGTGTTTCCAAAGTTGTAAAAGGCGGTCGTAATTTCAGTTTTGCGGCACAGATGGTTGTTGGAGATAAGAACGGTTCTGTGGGAATAGGAAAAGGTCGTGCAAAAGAGGTGCCTTCTGCCATAAAAAAAGGTATAAAAAAAGCACGCAGAGAATTGAAAAGAATTCCTCTTGTAGATGGCACTATTCCTCACGAGGTAATAGGCGTCAAGAGTGGTGCCCGAGTTTTTATGAAACCTGCATCTCCCGGTACGGGTGTTATTGCCGGTTCTGCCATGAGGGCTGTACTTGAAGCTGCCGGAGTTGAGAACATTCTCACCAAAAGTATTGGTTCAAACAACCCTGAAAATGTTGCAAAGGCCACAATGGAGGCTCTTCTTTCTCTTGAAAGTAAAGAAGATGTTGAAAAAAAGAGAGGCGTCAAGATAAAAGACTATCAAATTGATTTCGGCGGAGGCTCAAATGAGGTTAAACAATCTGGTTAAAGTTAGTGATAGAAAAAACAGAAAAAGAATAGGCCGAGGCGATTCTTCCGGCCACGGAAAAACTTCAGGCAGAGGACACAAAGGTCAGAAATCTCGTTCAGGCGGAAGCATCCGTCGGGGATTTGAGGGTGGAACAATGCCTTATAACAGGCGTCTTCCTAAAAGAGGTTTTTTTAACAAATGGCGTAAAAAAGTTGCAAGTGTTAA
>JAWOGE010000088.1:0-2812 GCA_046497165.1 bacterium
GTCCGACCCTCTCATTGAAAAATGAAAAAGCTTTCTGTTCATAAGGAGTTACACAAAATCTAAGGTTCGCCCGAAGGTTAATCGGCGATTTTTTCAGGTTAAAGTACTAATTTACGATTTTTATGAATAATGTGAGTTGCTTTTTGCAAATAAAAATTCAGTGACTATAATCCTTGCTGTGTTGATAATAACCGGAGGATATTGTGAACAAGAAAATTGAAAACATATGGCATCCTTGCAGTCAGATGAAAGATTACGAGAAATTTCCGCCTCTTGAACTTAAAGCTGCTGAAGGCTGTTATCTTCATCTTAAAAACGGGAAAAAAGTTCTTGACGGGATCTCCAGCTGGTGGTGCAAATCTTTAGGTCACGGTAACAGCGAGATAAAAACGGCAGTAAAAAAACAGATAGATCTTTTTGAGCATGTAATTCTTGCCAACACTTCCAACGGCACTGTAAGGTCTGTTGCTTCTAAGCTCTCATCTTTTTTTCCCGGACTTTCCCGTGTTTTTTTCGGTGGAGATGGTTCAACTGCTGTTGAGATAGCCGTAAAAATGGCTCTGCACGCTAATGTCATAAAAGGGAAAAAAAATAAAAACCGTTTAATGTCTCTTCAAAACGGATATCACGGAGAAACGCTTCTGACCCTTGCTCTCAGTGATCTCGGTCGGTATAACAAGCCTTACCGTTCTGTAATGCAGGATGTCAGTTTCATAAATTCTCTGCCCTATGTTTCAGGTCCTGATGATCCCGAATGGGAAGATTGCAGCAGAAGCTGGCCGGAAATTCTGAGACAGCTTGAGGCTGAAAAAGAAACTCTTTGTGCTGTTATCTGCGAGCCTGTTATTCAGGGAGCTGGAGGAATGAAAATATACAGCCCCGATTTTCTCAGAAAACTCAGAAAATGGACGAAACAGAACGATGTTTATCTCATAGCTGATGAAATAATGACAGGATTCGGACGAAGCGGAAAACCTTTTGCCTGCAATCATGCGGGAATAGTTCCTGATATGATATGTCTCTCCAAGGGACTTACAGCAGGATGGGCCGCCATGAGTGCCGTACTCACCGGAGATGATGTGTACGAACTTTTTTATGATGATTACGAGACAGGTAAAACTTTTCTTCATTCAAACACATTCGCGGGGAATCCAATTGCCGCCGCTGCCGCTTCAGCAGCAATGGAAATTTATGAAAGAGACGGAATTTTTGAAAAAACGGAAAAACAACTTCATAAATCCATGATGCAGCGTTTTAAACATATTTCTGAAAAAACAGGAAAATTAAAAAATGTACGCGGCATAGGTGGTATTGCGGCAGCTGATTTGATACTGCCGAATTCATCGGAAAATATACGGGCAGGGTACTCCTTTTTCAAAAATGCTGTAAATCACGGAGCGTTTCTCCGTCCACTCGGAAATACAGTATACTGGCTACCCCCATTTATAATTTCTGAATCCGAACTGGACTTTCTCACAGATGTAACGGAAAAATCCATTGAAGAATTTTACAATTCATCCGGTTGATAAAATTATAAAAAAACACACGGTTTTGATGGTACAGGAAATTACGAACAAATACAATGCAGACTTGACAAAAGCTTATACGGGATTATTTACTAAAAGGATGAAGATTGTTAGGCGGTGAATTTTTATGAATGAAAGCTGGAAGAAAAAAACTCAGGGAGTAAAACTTTACTCTGCTGTAAAAAATGAAATAGGAAAGCTTGTGGATACCATGCTTGATCCTGTTAACTCAAGAGGGAAAGAAACCCCGGATATGCCTTTTGATATGTTTGTTGACGGAGATTTTCTGGTGGTGGAGATAGAGCTTCCAGGTTTGACGAAAGATGAAATAACCATAGACGCTGTGGGCGAAACTCTGGAAATATACGGCCGGAAGGACACAGTTAAGAGCAGATACAGAGAATGCGTTACTCTTGAACGAGAAAACGGTGTTTTCAGAAAAACCATACGAACAGGTATGCCTGTTGATATGTCAAAAAGCAGTGCGATTCTTGAAGACGGTCTTCTGCGGATAACCCTGCCTGTTGTGAAGGAAAAACGCAGAAAAAGAAAGATAACCATTGAACAGGAGAGAGAATAATATGGAAATAAAAGAGATAAATAAAAGTGAAATACCTTCTTTAATGCCTCTTTTAAGTTTAAAAGAAGCGGTTCTTTTCCCCTATATGATAATGCCGGTTATTGTAAAAAGAGATTTTTCAATAAACAGCGTCAACCAGGCAATATCCACGGACAGACTTCTTTTTGTTACAACTCAGAAAAATAGAGAGCACGATGAAATAGATGAGAGTAAAATATTTCATACGGGATGTGTCGGTTCTATACTTAAAATGCAGAAACTTTACGACGGCAAGGTAAAGCTTCTCATACAGGGAATTAAAAAAGCAAAGATGACGGAACTTGAGAAAAGAGAGGATGAAAACTTTTTTTTGACCACTGTGTCTGTGAGCAAGGAGGATGAGTCAGTTGAAAACACTCCGGAAGTGGAAGCTGTTGCCAACAATATAAAAAATGGAATGAGGCATCTTATAAAAAATGGAGAAACATCCATTCCCGGAGACATATCGGGATTAATGAATGATATTTCAGACCCGGCTCGTCTTGCCGAGATGGCTGTAAGTCATCTCGGAAGATCTGTGGAGTTGGCTCAGAGTGTGCTCGAAGCTTCTTCTGTTATGGAAAAACTGACCATAGTAAATGATTACATAGAGAAAGAGCTGGAGATACTGTCTATCCAGAACAGTATAAAAAACCGGGCGAAAAGAAAGCTGGGAAAAACGCAGAAA
>JAWOGE010000095.1:0-12625 GCA_046497165.1 bacterium
CACAGTTTTCGTCCTCTCGAATAACTGGTACCACACCATTTCATGCAACAGTAATTCTAATTGTCGTCACCGGTAATTATAGTTGTCGCTGGACAGTCTGATCCTTAAAGTTCCATGCATTATTAGAATGATTAGTAGAGCATACCAAACAACACTTACCTATGAGATGTCCGCCACCATTTCAGAATCAATAAAAAGGAGATTTTTTGCGCCGTTTTCGTAACACTATATACGTTTATTTTCGGAAGAGAAGATGCTTCTTGACAAAATATAGCATCCGGAGTTCTTTTCTGCAAGTTTGCCCACTTCTGGGTCACAGGAGCCTCAAGTATTTTTTTAAAATTTCAAAAAATTAATAATATTACGAAGTAAAACAATAGGATTCTATGTGTCTATCCATATCTTCCCGTTCAATTTTTTTGTACAGTTATTCATCGTGGTTCCCGAACACAGCATACAACATCAAGTTCACTGCGTTATCTGGAAGAGATGGAGGCAGTTGCGAAATTGATAATCCATATTATGTCGTTGTTGTCCAGAAGTAAAGATGCAGACCGTAATGTGCCGGCATCTATGAATTCACTGTAGTTTATCATGTAATCGTATCCGTAGCCGTCACAGGGATCGTTTCTGCAACTTGATTCTGAGTTAGAAAACATGGGAAAGAATTCTGATTCAGAAGAGTTACACAAAATCTGAGGTTCACCCTTAGGTTAATCGGCGATTTTTGTAATCTCTTAAGAACAGAAGGTTTTTTCATTTTTCAATGAGAGAGTCGGATAATTCAGGTTTAAATAAAAATTGAATAAAGTTCTCAAGATGTTATAATACTACTGATTTAACAACCCTGGAGGTAATGATGTCCAAATTCTTTTCCATTATAATGGTTTCATTTGTTATTCCGGCATTTTTTATTTCCTGTGAAAAAATAAGTGTTGAAAGCAAAATTCCGGAAGATGCTGTTGTGGCAAAGGAAGTTGTATTTACAGATGAGGTTGAGAAAGGAGAGCCTCAGACTGTCCAGTTCCCGGGCGGCAAGGTTCTCACTTACAAAATGCCTGAGAAAGTCAGAGACGGTCAAGTTGTAAAAATAAAAGATATCGAAGGGGAGCCTCCTTACTACATAAAATTTAAATTAAAAAAGCGTCCGGAGAAACATGAGCATAAAAAATAGCGTTTTTACAGCCGTAACCGGCAATATAGCCACAGGAAAAAGCTTTATCTCAGAAATATTGAGAGACAGTTACGGGTTTGAAATCATAAATGCCGACCATATAGGACATGAAATTCTGAAAAAAAATGAGGTGAAATCGGCCATTGAAAAAGAGTTCGGAACCTGTGTTTTTTCTAAAAACGGTGAACTGGATCGCGGCAAACTGGGTGATGCCGTTTTCAGCAATGAAAGCAATCTTCTTTTTATCAACAAACTCACACATCCTATGATAATAAAAGAAGCTGTTTTCAGAATAGAAAAAATGCTGCTGAAAGGGAAAAAAGTGGTTTTCGAAGCTGCTATTCTTTTTGAAGCCAACTGGCATGAAAAGCTGTCTCCTGTAATTTTAACAACCTGTGACCCCGAAGAACAGAAAAAAAGACTTGCAGAGATCAGAAAAACTTCCTCCCGGAAATCAGACGCAATAATAAAAGCGCAGATGTCTCAGGAAAAGAAAATTCCCCTTGCGGATTATGTCATAGACACAAGTTTCGGTCCGGAATCATTCAAATACCATCTCGATATGATCGTTAGAGATATCATTAAAAGGAGCACTTCTTGAAAAAATTACTTTTTTCTTTTTTCCTTTGTTTTGCAGTTTTTTCCTGCTCAAACGAAAAAAACGGCATATCTGAAAACGAGGATGATTCAATGACAGAACACGATGGAAAACTTACAGCGGATGAAGATACTTATGTTGAAGAGTCCGACAGCAACCCTCAGTTCGATACAGAGGAGATTCCGGACAGCGATGCTGCTGAAAAATCTCACGGATACCATAAAAAAGGAGATTACAGCACATTGACCCTTTTCACTTATACACCGCAAAATATGCCTTCTGAACCTCGTCCTCTCGTTCTGATTCTGCACGGCTGCGACCAGCATGCGGATTTCAACTCCGGTGATCAGAACAAAAATTTTATTTACACTTCCCAGTGGCATGAACTGGCCGAAAAATACAAATTTTATATTGCGGCCATTCAGGAAAATGAAGGTTATATGCAAAACTGTTTTTTATGGATGAATGAAAATGAAATTAAAAGGAACAGCGGTGAAGTTTCTGAAATTGCAGCTATGGTTGAGGACATAAAAGATTGGCATCATATTGATGAAAAAGCGGTTTTTGCCGCAGGAATATCAGCAGGAGGAGCAATGTCTCTCGCACTTGCGGCATCATATCCTGATATTTTTGCCGCCGTCGCAGTATATTCGGGGCTCCCCTACGGATGTTCTCTAAACTGTATGCAGGGATTCGTTTCAAAAACCCCGGAACAATGGGCTGAAAAAGTCATAAACGCCGCAGCCGGTATTGATGCTTCCAGTCCTGCCGTTATAGCTTTTCACGGCAAAAACGACTCCGTGGTAAGCCCCAAAAATCTTGATGAAATTATGAAACAGTGGACCGCTGTTCACAACACAGGACAGATTCCCGATGAAACAGGAATACTACGGGGTGCAGAATACCGAATTTTCAAAGATTCTGAAGGTGAAGCTTTTGTGAAAACCCTTCTCATACCCGGAATGAACCACGCTCTTCCCGTTGATCCCGAAGGTGAAGACCCCGAAGCAGGAGGAATCGATCCCCTGGACGGATGGTACGGAGATTATACCGAAGATGTCGGACTTTACGCTCCCTACTTTTCAGCAGAATTTTTCGGGATAGCAGAAAATCGCTGAGTCTGAAAAAAACTTAAAGCCTGAATCGTTCAATTCTAACTTGATGACAGATTTTTCATGACAAAGACCTTTTCGTAACACGCTCTTTAAATATTCCTTTATTCAGCATTCCATTTCTGTTGAATCCTTTTTTCATACTGAACACAAGTGCAAAAACCGTCGATATCTCTGTTGCGGCAAATATGGCAAATATTATTGCTATCTGATATTTCACTGCGGTCATGGGTTTGCTTCCGCCGAGAATCTGTCCTGTCATCATTCCGGGCAGAGATATGAGGCCTATGGCGGCATAGCTTGCAAGAGAGGGTGCTATTCCCGCTTTGTATGCTTTTTTAAAAAAAGGTATGGCTGCCTCTTTTACCGTAGCACCCATTGAAAGATAACTGAGGTATGTATCGTTTTCCTGTTTTATTGACGAATAGAATCTTTCAAGGGTAACAACCGTTCTTGTCATGCTGTTTCCGAGGAGCATTCCTGCCACGGGAATTATGTATCTTGCATCAAAAAAATTTGCAGGGCGAAATACAAAAACCGTATAAAAAACAAGTACAAAAACTATGGAAATCATATATGCAGGAAGTGTATAGAAAAAAAGACCGCTGTTAAACCCGCTGCTTTTTAAAATAATAAAATCGGCGGCAACTATCATGATTATGATGTACAGACTGTTTATCAACGGACTATTAAGATTGAACATAACCTCAAGATAAAGGCCCACGAGAAGAAGCTGTACGGTCATTTTTATGAATGTGACCATAACCTCTTTTTTGAGATTTATTTTAAAAAACAAAAGAATTGTCAGAGATATAATTACTGCAAATGATGAAAACAGCATGCCGGCAGTTGAAATATCAGGAACACCCATTTTAACTCCTTAGATTACAAAGATATTCGAACCATACAACTTATTCTCCGAACCATCTTGTTAATAAACTTTTTTCGTCATGATTATAATCTCTGTAATCTATGCTGGCGAACTTTCTCCCAATGGTATGATTCTGCCAAATCTTTCAACCCAATCAGCATCATGACTTACAGAAACAATTGTCACATCTTTCATTTTATCAAAAACTTCAAAAACTGCCGCCATACTTTTTTTGTCAAGGTTTGAGGTTATTTCATCAAGAAGATAAATTGATCTTTTAAGTAAAATTCCTCTCGCTATTCCTGTTCTCTGAACCTGTCCCCCTGAAAGCTCGGACATCAATTTATTCATTATGTCGGCATCAAGTCTGAAATCAGAAAGAATGCGGACCATCTCTTCCCTTGAAGGAACAATCTCTGAATTGATTTTAAATGAAAAAGGTAAAGAGAGAAAATCAAAAACCGTTTCATCAGAATCAAATGTTATTTTCTGAGGAATATAGCACACTTTTTTTCTGATTTTCGGAATGTTTTTGTCATTGACTTCAGTTCCGTCAACTTCCACTCTGCCCTCTGAAGGTCTGACAAAACCCACAGCACTTTTCAAAACAGAGGATTTGCCGCTGCCTGAAGGACCATCTAAAATAGTCTTTTCCCCACTTTTTATGAACGCAGAAAAACTTTTCAGAATACAACTTTTACCATAAGAAATTGAAATGTTATCAAATTTTATCATAGTTGTTTTTCCGATAACATACCAAAATCAAACCGGTGGTGTTCAAATGTATTGAGTTTGCTGTCACAGAATCAATTTTTGCCACTTGATATATCATATATGCTTATTTTTTCGCCTACTTTTTTTCCACTTTTTTCGTAATCTTCAGCCGTATGAAAACCGTGAAATTTTACAGAGGAAAGTACTTCCGGGTTTACGGATGCCGAATCTATATTGGCTTCTATCACTTTTCGCTGTTCTCCGGATAATTTTTCCGCTTCCAGTTTCGCTTTTTTCAAAAAATCAGCCTCACTGTTTCTCTGTCTTATTTCCGGGCGATGTTTCCTTATCTCCTTTGCGGTTTTATTCGTTACAGACATTTTGTCCAAATTGATCTGTACCGATGAAACATTCATTTCCAGCTCCCTTTTATTATGTTCCTGAAAATAACCATCATTTTTCAGCCGGCCTTATATTTACCATAAAAAGCTGATTGAAAGCGATCTCACCGTTTGTTATGTTTTCTCCTGTAATAAGTCCACTTCCCGAGCGTTCCATGGTTAACATATTTGTCATTGCCATCATACCTTCAGCAAAATCCAGCTTTGAAATCACATTTTCAGTTATAATAAATTCTCCGTCATCAAAAGGGCGACAGTTTACAGAACCATTCGGGCCGGAAAGTGTCAGAGTTATCATGCTGTCTTCATCCCCCGGTGTCCATGTGAATTTCACCCCTCCTTCAGGATTAATGGTAACGGCAGGAAACATTTCCCCTGCTTCCACTTCATGTGATGTAAGTTCAAGAGCTGCCGGAAGATATACACTGCCTGAAAATGCACCGAGATCATCCGGAACAGGGTCTTCCGCATAAACAGTGTATTCGGTAGCATAAGATATGAGTGCGGGATCTATGCCTCCATCACCCTGCCCGTCAAGCTTGTACACAGAATCATTGGGTTCAAACAGAAACTCCTTCGGACCACCCGAAAAACCTTCCGCAATTATGGGCCCTATATCCAGGGATTCTCTGTCGGGGGTCACACATCTTTCCGTTCCTTCTTCAGGTTCTCCCGAACTGTCGGTTTCAGGAAGACACTCCTGCTCAGGGGCACAATCTTCGTCACTCTGGCACTCCGGCTCTTTTTCTGCGGTTTCCGAAGAAAAAACACAGCTGTCCGGTGCCAGATCGGAGGATTCCCTCTCTTTAAGATCTTCCCTTGCCGTTTCCATGACATAGGCAATGGCAATGGCCTGTTTTTCTCCCATCATTGAAACATCCATGATCTGAAAATCAACGGAATATCCAGGATTTTGGGAATTAAACCCTTCTTCGGTTTCATCGTCAATTGTTTCGTTATTCTGAACATCAATATCAGCCTGTTCTTGAGCATCTGTAGTTCTATCGGCATTTTCATTATCTGTAATAACATTGGAATTGCCGCAGGAAAATAACATAAAAACAAAAAAAACAAATACAAAGATATAATTCATTTGGTGCCCCCTTTAAACATCTGTCATAAAATTTTAATTAATTCTGACCGTTTGTCAAAAAGATAACCACCGTTATTTCAATTTTTCTTTTTTTTCATGATACGACAGATATAATCATTTTATGTTTTTTTGGAGGTGTCCTGATGAATTATGAAAGTATCCCTCACAACTGGGATTTTAATCGCGGTGAATCCCCGGTGATAACCACCGCCATTCACAGCGGACATAATCTCAGAGACGAAATAATAAACAGTATTATTCTTGACGATTCCGCAAGGCTGAGAGAGGAAGACCCCTTCACTGAATATTTTGCGACAAAAGCTTCCTCTTCAAACATAACGGTTCATCAGTCCCGTTTTGAAATTGATTTGAACCGCCCCCGGGAAACAGCCGTTTATGCAACTCCTGAACAATCATGGGGGCTTGATGTGTGGGGCGGAAATCTTTCGGATATTTTAATAGAAAGATCTCTCGGGATCTATGACAACTTTTATCAAATGACAGAAAAATACATAAAAGATATGCTGAAAAAACACGGCTTTTTCGTTCTTCTCGACATACATTCCTACAATCATGTACGCCCGACATGGGACAGTCCTCCTGCTGATCCGGATAAAAACCCCGAGATCAATGTAGGTCTGGCTGATCTTGACGAATCTCTCTGGGGGAATGTTGTGGAAAAAGTTATCTCTGTTCTGGAAAAATCTCCCGCCACACTTCGATGGAACGATGTGAGAAAAAATGTAAAATTTCGGGGCGGTTATTTTCCCCGCTGGGTAAACCGGCATTTCGGAGATAAAGGCTGTGCTGTGGCTCTGGAATTTAAAAAAACCTTCATGAATGAATGGTCCGGAGCCGTGAACAGAAAAGCTTGTGACGAAATATCAGAAACGCTCTCCACTCTGGTTGAAAAAATCAGTGAAATGTTTGTGAGATGTCAGTGAAAAAGACTAAGAAACCCAACCTTTCAGGCATATCGACTTCTTTTATGACAACAATGCTCAACCGTATAAAAGAAAACAAACGGGTCAGACGCAAAATATTTGAAAACGGTAGAATATACATAGACAGACCACTGCCCTATCTGGTACTTTACAGAATACCGAAAGGGGTGCAAAAACCTGTAATGAGAAAACTTCTTTACGGGGAAAGCTGCTACTGTTTTGTTCCGGGAACAGATAAATTACACAGGGATGTCGAAAAGCTGATTTCAGGCATAGCCGAAGTTCTGAAAGAGAAATTCGGTGCCTTTATGCTTGTTGAAATATGGAGCTCCGAAACTTGTGTACTTCCTGAAAATGAACCGGGGGCTACGGGCAACACCCTTCCGCCTCTGTCCGTTTTTTACGGAGGAAAAAAATCCTATGTTCCCGTTGTGGGCATCCTTAAAAAAAATATCGGGAAAATATCTTTTTCAGGAAAAAATATCCCTGTGAAGATTTTATCACAACGAAAATACGCTCCCCCGGGCATGAAAAGTTTTTCCGGAAGTTTTTTTAAAAACACCCCCGGGGTTTTTTATATTGGTGCAGAGATTCCCGAAATTTACAAAGATTACGAAAACGATCTGTTTTTTCCCGGAATTTTCAGGCGCATGCACCGAAAACTATCAACCGCACTGAAAAAATCTCTTTACAGCTTTTCCAAAAGATATACCGGTATTAAAACAGGTCACTATATGTCACTTGGAAGAAAATTCACAGTGAAAGCTGTCCTTGAAGTTGACCAAAAACTTTTCCGCATTGACGAAAGCTTCAATTTTCTTTCTCTTGCAACTCCCATAAATGTTGATGATGCATTCAGAGATTTCAAAAAATCAGGTTTTGAAAAACCCCCGGAGTTTGTATATCGCTACATACCATTTGACGAAACTCTTATGAAAAGAGATCTTTTCAGTATTCCTGCGGAGCGTATCGAAGACCCCGTGGTTGCGGAAATATTTTCAAACAAACAGCAGGAACTTAACACCATAATAGATTTGCTTGCCAACAGAGGAACAGACAAAGCATTACATTTCAGCAGGATTCTTTATGGAGATATATCCGAAGAGTTGCTCGACAAAGCACTGAAAATTCTCCATAGAATCCCGCCCGATTCCAGAAGAAAAAAAGGACGGCGTATAAAAGCTACGGAATTTTTGAAACATGCTGAAAAAATTTTTGAAAGTTACTCTCTTTTAACTCCCGAATTTCAACCCTCAGTTGAAATAGACAGCGATGTAACGGGGATTCAGGTTTCCGGAAAAACTCTTCTTCTGGGAAAAAGTTTTTCCACATCTTCTTTCAGGTTACCGGCTTTACTTGCTCACGAAGTGGAAACTCATATCCTCACCTGCTTCAACGGTGAACAACAGCCTTTTAAACTCTTTTCAACAGGGTTTTCCGGTTATGACGAGCTTCAGGAAGGTCTTGCCGTTCTTTCGGAATTCATGACAGGTCGAATAAATGCAGGAAGAATGAGAGTTCTGGCAGCCCGTGTCACAGCTATAAATGATATGATTAAAGGTGCCGAATTCATAGATGTATTCAGAATGCTTTCCGACACATACAGGTTCAGTCCGCGCTCAGCCTTTACAATAAGCATGAGAATATTCAGAAGCGGAGGATTTACAAAAGACGCTCTCTATCTCAGAGGTATAATAAAACTTATGGACTATATTAAAAAAGATGGTAATATAAAAATGCTTTTCATGGGAAAATTCGGTTTTTCCGACATACATTTTGTAAAGGAGCTCCTATACAGAGGTACTGTAAATAATCCTGAACTTATCCCCCTGCATCTTCAAACAGAGAAAGCTCTTGAAAAAATTTCAAAAATTAAAAAAGGCATGGATATTTTTGAATTTATAAACAAAAACGAGGAGATGACATGAAAATAGCTTTTGTTGTAAACAGTGTTAAAACCGAACAGCCGGAATACACAACATCCCGGCTTGCAATTGCGGCAATAAACGAAGGTCATGAGGTCTGGTACATCGGAACAGACGATTTTGCCTATGATACAGATGAAAAAATTCACGCAAGGGCCACATCGGTGTCTAAAAAAAAGTATAAGTCACTGAATTCATTTTATAAAGACTTGACAAGCGTGCAGTCTATCAAAGAAAGAATCGTCGTTGATGATCTGGATATACTCATGCTGAGAAATGATCCGGCAAATGATGCCGGAAGCCGTTCCTGGGCTCAGGGTGCCGGCATAGAGTTCGGCCGTCTCGCCATGCGTCACGGGCTCATAGTTATAAATGATCCGGACGGTCTGGCCAAAGCTATGAATAAAATGTATTTCCAGTTTTTTCCGGAGGATGTTCGTCCGAGAACGCTTATAACAAGAGACAAATCCGAAATACGCCGTTTTTTGAAAGAAGAAAACGGAAGATGCATCCTTAAACCTCTTCAGGGATCTGGAGGCCAGGGGATTTTTCTTGTTGACCGTGCGAATATTTCAAATCTTAATCAGATGGTGGAGGCTCTCAGCCGTGACGGCTATATTATTGCTCAGGAATATCTTCCGGCCGCTGAACACGGTGACACAAGATTGTTTCTGATGAACGGCCGACCTCTGAAAGTAAAAGGAAAATACGCGGCGTTCAGACGAATCAGAAAAGGAGGAGACATAAGAAGCAACATACATGCCGGAGGCTCCAAAGCCCCTGCCGAAATAGGAGAAACCGAACTGCGTCTTGCGGAAATAGTCCGCCCGAAACTTGTAATGGACGGCATGTTTCTTGTAGGGCTTGATATTGTGGGAAACAAACTCATGGAAATAAATGTGTTCAGTCCCGGAGGTCTTGGAAGTGCAAGGCTTTTCACCAAAGTAAACTTCAGCAGATATGTCATAAGAGCTCTCGAAAGAAAAGTACAGTACATGAAATACTACAAGAGAAACTATAGCAATGTCCAGATGGCAACTCTTCAGTAAAAAATTCTGGTTCAGAATTATATTTTGAATTTTTTTTTAACAGATGTAGAATGTGCTGACCGTAAACTTTTTAGGGGGGTGAAAATGAAAGAAAAAACAGAAAACAAAAAACCGTCGATGATAAGAGAGCTGATACAACCTTTTATTGATCTCGGTAAAACTTCAAAACCGCTGCTCGGGTTAAACATCTCGTATGTCATAGAGGGACTTGCATATTTCGGAATAGTGGGACTTCTCGCTATATTTTTCAATGAATATGTGGGGCTTAATGACATAAACGCCGGAAGAATGGTAGGCTATCAGACAGCTGGAATTACAATAGCCATGCTTTTTCTGGGAGCCACAGTTGACTGGGTGGGATTGCGCAAAGCACTTTTTCTCGCTTTCTCCTTTCTTCTCGTAGGAAGAGTTTTACTTACAATTTCTCCCGATTTTGGCGGAAATGGACTCTGGAGCCCCTCTCACATAATATCTATTCTCGGAATAACCGTCATTATTGTCGGTTACGGAATTTATCAGCCTGCTTGCTACACGGGCGTTAAAATGCTCACCAACAGCAAAACTTCGGCCATGGGATACGCTATGCTTTACGCTCTCATGAATCTCGGCGGATTCCTTCCGGGAATAATTTCCCCTCCTGTCAGAAAAGCCTTTGAAATAAAAGGGGTTTTTTGGCTCTACTCCATACTCACCGTGGGAGGATTTGCAGCCATCGCAATTTTTATGACAAAAAAAGCACTTAATAAGGCTGTCCAAGAAGCTGAAGAAACTGAACCGATGAAAAAAGATAAAAAAGAAACGAAGAAGAAAGAGGAAAAACCACAAATGACACCAGTGGAAAAACTCAAATTTTACATGAAAAATTTCCCCTTCAAAGATGTACGATTCATGTTTTTTATATTTATTTTGATACCGGTTCAGACCCTGTTTGCCCATAACTGGTTAACTATGCCCCAATACACAAGCAGAGCTTTTGAAGGTTTTGTTCAGGATAATTTTGAATTTTTTGTAAATCTCAATCCCATTCTCATATTCATACTTACCCCCATGGTTACAGCTTTTACGGCAAAAAAAGATACTTACAAAATGATGGTTATCGGAACTTTTGTCATGGCTGCTCCGACTTTTATTCTCGCTCTCGGTGCTAATCTCGGCACACTCATGTCATATCTTGTTCTTATGACTCTCGGAGAAGCTATCTGGCAGCCGAGATTTCTTCAATGGGTTGCGGAAATAGCACCTGAAGGTATGACCGGAATTTATATGGGGATAGGTCAGTTCCCCTGGTTTCTTACAAAAGTTGTCACTGCTCTTTATTCAGGATGGTTTCTGATGAACTACTGTCCTGCGGAAGTTCCCTATTCACAACTTGATACAGAAACGATGTGGTTCATATACGGACTCATAGCAATGATAAGTCCTCTGGCACTTCTGCTCGCAACAAAGTGGATGAAAAAAGGTTTTAAAACCAGAGCTTCTTGAGGCTGTTGTTTTCTGTATTTTATTCTTTACCTGAACCGTCCGACTCTCTCATTTAAAAATTTTGTAAACAAACTTTAACTTTTTTAAGATTTGTGGTATGATTTTCTGATAGCGAGAGTAAGCATCGTAAACTCCTTGAGAAAAAGAGCCTCTGTTTTATGGAAAAAAAAGACACCCGAAAGTCTATCCTGCTCATAGATGATGATCCGGGCATTGGAAAATTCGTATCTTTCGCCCTGACACAGAGGAATTACAAGGTATATCTTGCCGAAACCGGTAAAAAGGGTTTAGAACTTGCTTCCCGATTTTTTCCGGATCTCGTTCTTCTCGATTACTATCTTCCTGACATGAACGGATATGAAGTTGGCAGAAAACTTAAAATGAATCCTCGATTGAACAGAACTGTAATATTTATGCTCAGTAAAAAAAAAGATGAAAACACCATCGCCGAAGGGATTGATTCTTTTGCACACGATTACATTACAAAACCTTTCGGTCCCAAAGTGCTTCTCGCCAAAATTTCCCGTGCTCTTGATCAGCAGCAGCATAAAAAAGAATCCATAGCCATAGGAAACACGGAAATATGCCCGAATTCATGCTGCCTGTTCATTAATAACAGAGAATACCGCCTGAAAAGTCAAAATTTCAGATTGCTTTTTCTTTTTATGAAACATCCCGGGATCGTTTTCAGCCGTGAAAATCTTATGCGTGAACTTTTAGGAAACAATTTATCTTCCGGCTCAAGGACAATTGACAATATAATATGTCGTCTAAGAAAAGATATAAAAGAGTCCGATTTAAAAATAGAAACGGTTCCAAAAATGGGTTACCGCTTGGTCCAAAAATAAAATACGAATAAATCTTGACTCACTGAAGCAATTCCGTATAATTCCGCTTCGGTTAGTTTCAGATGTGGAGGAAAAGATGTATTGTATGTTTGATTTGAACGGAGATCAGATAAAAGCTGAAAAGGGTGATGAGATAGTTGTAGATTTCCAGAAAAAACAGGATGTAGGCAACACCATCGAGAATGAACAGGTTATGCTTATATCCGAAAATGGCGATGTAAAACTTGGCCGGCCTTACATAAAAGATGCAAAGGTAAAGCTGGAAATTCTTGACCATTTCAAAGGCGAAAAGAAGATCAGCTTTAAAAAAAGGCGCAGAAAAGGGTCAAAAACAAAAAAGGGGTTCAGACCTCATTTGACCCGTTTAAAAGTGCTTGAAATCGAGAACTAATAATTAAGGGGAGCACTCCATGG
>JAWOGE010000189.1:0-6220 GCA_046497165.1 bacterium
CCAGTCAGTACCCATTCCCAGAAGAACACCCTGGCTATGCAACATGGTCACGGGAGCAGTGTTTCCATAAAGAGAGATATTTGTACGGGGCGACCATATGATTGAAGTTCCGCTTGATGCAAGTTTTTCACCATCTTCAGCGTTCAATGCCACTCCGTGAATAAAAGCGGCATTTTCCTTTGTGAGATCAACGGAGTTTTCATCGTAGGAATCACTGCTGAGACAGAGAAATTCATTTCTGGCATAGTTGTTTATCCCTTCAGCAACATGAGGAAGGTAGCAATCGTGGTGAAGTTTTTCCTCTCCGTCCATATAGTCTGAATAGTCACAGGAGTCATCAAGTTGCGTTCCATCTGAATCCCCCAGTGGAAAAGTGGTATAATCAACATTACCTTTGTTCAAACCCTCAAGATACATATTTCTGTCCACATTTCTCAAAAACCCTTCAGCACCGCCGGAACCTGCTATAATGGTTGTCCCGGCCATCACATTCCGAAGTTCTCCCCACTGTTTATTTTCTTTAGAAGCACCGCCCGGAGCTGATATTTTACTGTGACCGTGCAGACCCTTTCGCCAGTCATGACGATGTTCAAAACGCTCCTGTCCCCAGTCCGCCGGACTATTATGAGTCCACCCCATGTGATCATGAGCATTTATCAGTGACGGCGAAACAACTCCGTCAGGACATGTCATGACAGTGGCCGACATCTCCCCGGCCTTTTCGAGACAGTCGCAACCGTGACAGACAATGACACCCTCTTCATCTATCAGAACCTGCCCTCCGGTATATTCCCTGTCATGAGCGAGAATTCGCCCTTTTATGAGAAGAGCATTCCCATTTTTCTGAATTTCACAGAGATCATCGCCCTCAATGGAAATATATTCACACACCACTGTTTCTTCATCTTCCTCATGTATATCTTCATCATAAACTTCGTCTGAATCATCTGAATCAAAATAATCTCCGTCGTAAAAATCATCCGTATCCTCACTCTCTTTATCTTTATAGCTGTCATAATCAGCAATATCGTCATCGGAAATTCCGACATCATCGACAGAATCATTTTTTTTGGAATCTTTGCATGCCAGAGTTGCAAAAACAATAAAAAAGGAGATAAAAAACAGTTTTTTCATCACGCTCCCCCAATGAATAACGATTATAAAACCCGAATCGTCAGTTCAATTCTGATAAAAGTATATAAAATTAAGCACTCAATTACAAGTTGATTTTTATAAAAAAATTTACACTATTCGGGCGATCACACGGGGTCGTTCCTGCATTTTAATTCGGTGCAGACTTTTTCTGTTTTAAAAAGTTTTAAAATCGTATCGTTTGCACCAAAAGATTTTCAGGAAAATTGAAAAAGAAAAGATATGTGCTAATATATTAAAAGTCCCCTAACGAGAGAGAGGTGTCCCATGAGACTGAAATACCTGTTTGGGTTTGTTTTTATTGCTTTTTTAATTAATTTTACACTTTTTTCAGACGAAAAAGAGGTCGAAATAACAATAACTCACTTCCCCGATTCTCTTTCAGACAAAAGTCGCGGAAAAGTGGTTTTTGAAGCCGATAAAGAGACAGAGTTTTTTGAGTGTCGTTTTGACAATAAAAAATGGCAGAGATGTCTCACCGAAAAATTTTTTAACGGACTTGAAGACGGGGAGCATAGTTTTCATGTCAGAGCCGCCTATAAAAATAAAGCAGATGAAACTGTTTTTACTGAACCTGTTGTAAAAAAGTGGACTATCGACACAACCTCCCCTGTTACTGAAATAGCTAAAACCCCTGAAAAGATAACAAACTTCCCTACAGCTACCTTTGTTTTTTCCACAAATGAAGAATCTGAACTTTTCTGCAGCAAAGACAACAAAAAATGGAAAAAGTGCAGCTCACCTTTCAAAATTAAAGACATTTCCGACGGAAAACACAGTTTTTTCGTAAAGGCGGTGGACAGAGCCGGAAACGAAGAGATCAAACCGCCATCTTTTTCATGGACTGTAGACACCGAAGAACCTGAAACAGAAATCACAAAAGCTCCGAAAAAACTTACACGAAGAAAAACGGCTGAGTTTGCATTTAAAAGCAACAAGAAGGATGTTGAGTTCCAGTGCAACATCGACGGAAAAAGCTGGTCTGAATGCCGTAAAGAATATGGACCCTTCGAAGACGGAGAACACAAAATCGCTGTAAGAGCCATTGACAGTGCGGGAAATATCGACAGTAAAGGAGCCTTTCACAACTGGCAAGTGGACACGGAATCTCCGAAAATAAAAATCACGGAAAAACCGGCATCTCTGACAAATGAAAAAAAACTTGGCTTTTCTTTCACCGCCGATGAAAAAGCTGAATTTTTATGCAGAATGAACTCGGGAAAATGGGAAAAGTGTAAAAGCAAAAAAGTATACAGCAGCCTCAAAGACAGCCGTCACTGTTTTATGCTGAAGGCTTCCGACGAAGCGGGCAACACCGTTGAAAAGCCTGAAAAATATTGTTTTGTGACGGACACATCTCCTCCTGAGACAAAAATCACGGAAAAACCTGATTCACTGACCTCTTCCCGTAAAGCAAAATTTTCCTTTTCCGGCAGTTCTGACACTGCTGAATTTCATTGCAACATTGACGAAGGCTCATGGGAACCTTGTAAATCCGGAAGCACATTTACAGGAATAAAAGAAGGCAAACGGAAATTCCGGGTGCGGGCAACCGACAAAGCGGGAAATGTGGAAAAAGAACCGGCTGTTTATAATTGGATTGTTGATCTTACTCCTCCTGAAACTGAAATTGTAGGAAATTACAGTGAAATAACCAACAAATCTTCAATAAAATTCAAATTTTCTGCTTCAGAAAAGGCTTCCCACTACCTCTGTTCACTTGATAATAAAAAAGCTGAAAAATGCGGAAAAACAAAAAAGTACTCCGAACTTAAAGAGGGAGCTCACACTCTCAAAGTGGCTGCTGTGGATAAAGCAGGAAACAAAGATCGATCTCCTGCTGAAATATCCTGGACAAACGACTATACCCCGCCTGAAACAAGCATATCCGCCGATGTAACTTCTCCTGTAAATGTTGACTCTGTAAATTTTTCACTGTCGGCTGATGAAGAGATACAAAGTTTTCAATGTAAACTCAACAACGGAAAATGGGAAAAATGCAGAGATAAAAAAACTTACCGGAAACTTAAAGAGGGCAAGCATGTTTTCATGGCGAGAGCAATTGATACAGCAGGCAACATAGAGAAAAAACCTGCAAGTTTCAGATGGGAAATAGATATGACACCTCCCGAATCAGAAATAACAACAAAACCGGAAAAATATACATCCTCTCAAA
The DNA here is from genome assembly GCA_046497165.1 of bacterium. Classification (GTDB taxonomy): domain Bacteria; phylum UBP6; class UBA1177; order UBA1177; family JAWOGE01; genus JAWOGE01. The sequence goes on from JAWOGE010000189.1 coordinate 3,329, forward strand.
AAGCTGTATTTTCTTTTTCAGGAAGCCCCGATGTGGATTATTATCAATGCAGAATAAACGATGAAAAATGGCAGAAATGTTCGAGCGGAATAAGCTTCAGCCCCATAAAAGAGGGTAACAATAAATTTCATGTCCGTTCTGTAGATAAAGCGGGAAACATTGAAAAAAAACCTTCAGAATACTCATGGACAGCGGATGCAACTCCTCCGAAAACTGAAATAACCGAAAAACCGTCTGAGCTCACAAACAGCAGAAAAGCGGTTTTCTCTTTTTCAGCCGACGAAGATAGCAATTTTTTATGCAGTCTGAACAAAGGCGACCGTAAAAAATGTAAAACAGGACACACTTTAAACATAAAAAAAGACGGTATTTATGAATTTTCTGTGGCGGCAGTGGACCGGGCCGGCAACATTGACAAAAACCCACCTTCTTTTAAATGGCGTGTGGATACAACTCCTCCCAAACTTAAGTTCACAGAAACACCGAAAAAGCTTACAAATCTCCGAAAAGCGGAGTTTTCTGTAAAAGCATCTGAAAAAACATCCTCTTTTTCATGCAAATTAAATGACGGAAAATGGGAAAAATGCGGTGCAACAAAAAAATATTCAGAACTTAAAGATAAAAAACACTCTTTTCAAATCCAGACAACTGACATGGCCGGCAACAAATCAAAAAAACCTTTGAATTTTTCCTGGAAAATAGATACCGTACCACCGGTGACAACCATAACAAAAACCCCTCCTGAAAGAACCAACTCCCAAAAAGCTGCCTTCACTTTTAAAGCAGATAAAAATATTGATAAATTTCTATGCCGCCATAACGACAAAGCTTGGAAATCCTGTAAAAGCGGTCATATTGTTGACAAATGTCAGGAAGGGGATCATAAATTCGAAGTTACAGCAATTGACAGAGCCGGCAACAAATCAAAAAAACCGGCATCCTTTTCATGGCATGTGGATCTTAAGCCACCTGAAACAGAAATAATTAAAAAACCCGAAAAATTTGTTCCTCATAAAGAAGCGAAAATCTCTTTCAAAGCCGACGAACCTCATATCGCTTTTTTCAGATGCAAACTGAACAAAGAAAAATGGAAAAAATGCAAATCACCTTTTTCGGTATCCGGTCTTAAAGATGGGCTTCAGACAGTGATGATCACCGCCGAAGACCAGGCAGGGAATAAAGAGAAAAAACCTGCAGAGATCAAATGGACAGTTGATACGACACCTCCGAAGTCAAAAGTTATTAGCGGACCTGACAAACTCACATCTTCAACAAAATCAACTTTCAATTTCAAGGCAAACGAAGAGAGTGTTTCACATGAGTGCAGGATTGATTCCAATCCCTGGAAATCCTGTGAAGCAGAAGTAGCTTACGATAAACTTCCGGAAGGTAAACGCTCATTTCATCTCAGAGCAAAAGACCGTGCAGGAAATCTTGAAAAAGAACCCGTTATTTTCAACTGGGAAATAGATACAACAGCACCTGAAAGTAAATTTGTTAAAACCTCTCCTGAACTTACAAACAAAAAACAGCACTCCTTTGAATTCAAAAGTTCGGAACCGGTTTCCCGTTTTTTATGCAGAATCAACGAAGGCAATTGGAAAAAATGCGGAAAAAAATTTAACACCCCCGCCCTTGAACACGGAGAGCATCTGATTGAAGTGAAAGCTGTCGACAAAGCGGGAAATCACGAAGAAAAACCCATTGATTACAAGTGGACTGTTGACTTAAAACCTCCGGTTACTAAAATAGTCAAAACACCTCCTGAACTTACGGGCAAAAACATAGCTGAATTCTCTTTTACTGCCGATGAAATGGTCGCTTCCTTTCACTGCAGCATCGACAACAAACCTTGGGAACCCTGTGAAAAAAATGCAAAGTTTACAAAACTTCCCGAAGGGAAACGCAATCTGCGTGTATACAGTGTTGATAAAGCAGGAAACAGAGAGAAAAAACCGTTGGAATTCTCATGGACCATAGACATGACGCCGCCGAAAACATCTATAGTTCCTCAAACAACTGAACTTACTTCAAGTACAGAACTTTCACTTAAATTAAAATGCAATGAACCTGAATGTAATTTTCAATATCGTATTGACGGCAAAAAATGGAAAAAAACAGACAGCGATCTTTTTATAAAAAACATAAAGGAAGGCAGACGAAAAATAGAAGTGAGAGCATCCGATGCTGTGGGGAATATGGAAAAAAAACCTGCCGATTTTTCATGGACCGTTGATATTACGCCTCCTGTGGTTGAAATAAAAAAAACACCTCCTGCTCTTACAAATAAACCCGTTGCAGAATTCGTTTTTTCAGCAAACGAAAAAGCGGAGTTCTCATACTCTCTGAATGAAGGAAAATGGAAAAAAACTCCGAAAAAACTCAGATTACATAAACTCAAAGACGGAAAACACAATATAAAGGTAAAAGCTGAAGATATGGCCGGAAACACTTCAAAAAAACCTGTGATTTTTTCATGGACTTTGGACACGACACCTCCTTCAACTAAGTTTATAAGTAAGCCCGACAGATATGACAACTCAAAAACAGCTTCATTCAGATTCAAAAGCAATGAAAAAAATGTCAGCTACAAGTGCAGCATAAATAAAGAGGAGTGGAAACCATGCGGTTCAGAAAAAAAAGTGAAAAATCTGAACGAGGGCTCACATTCATTTTATGTCAAAGCAACTGATTCGGCAGGCAATGAACAGAAAAAACCTCTTTCATACCGATGGACAGTTGACATGACTCCTCCTGACACAAAAATTGAAAAAGCTCCCCTGAGACTCACCAATAAACGAACAGCCTCTTTTATGTTTTCATCCGATGAAAAACATATTAGATATCAATGCAAAATAGATGAATCCGACTGGTTTGAATGCAAATCCGGTC
>JAWOGE010000206.1:0-3154 GCA_046497165.1 bacterium
CTTTTTCTGTGTATGTATATCCGTTTGTCCGAGTCGGTTCCGAACCATCGGTTGTGAAGCTTATTTTTGAATCCGATGTTTCGCAGGCAATGGAAACAGTTTTTGTATCTGTATAAATTCCGGGTTCAACACTGAAGCGGGGTTTTTCAACATGTCCGGTAATGACATATTCGGCCGAAACTATTTCAGAGTCACTGCTTTCTTCCCAGTCGGATCTGTATCCCATCGCTTTTATTTTGCTGTCCTCTTTAAGAGTGAAAGGTCCTTTGTACAGCGTTCCGCTATTTCGTGAAGGATCTGAGTCAGTTAAAGTATATCTTATTTCTATATCCGGGGTGTTGGAAGTTATTTCTACCGGAATTTCCGATGTGTAGTTTCCGGAAGGAGTTATGGAAAGGGGCTCAACCTGGCCGGTTATTTCATAGGTTTCTGATGTTATCTCCGAATCGGATGACTCTTGCCAGTCCTCCACATATGCTATTGCTTTGAGAGTTGTGGTTTTTGCTATATCCATAGATTCCACCGAATAGATGGTTCCGTTGTTTCTGGAAGGATCTGAACCGTCGATGGTATATTTAACGACGGCTTCCTGTGTATCCGATAATATTTTAAGCGTCTGCTTTTCTGTGTAACTGCCCGGTGTCAGAGTGAAAACAGGAGCTGAAACAACTCCGGTAACAGTATATCTTTCGGTTGTTGTACCGGAGTCAGAGTAATCATCTTTAAATGCTTTTGCTTTCAACACAGTTGTTTTCTTTGACTCGAGTGTAATGGGGCCGGTATATTCACTTGATGCTTCGTTGGGTTCATTGTTGTTCAAAGTGTATCTTATAACAGCATCTTCAGTTTCGCAGCTGATCTCAATTTCGGGAGATTTGGTATACAACCTTCCCTGAACATCTATTACAGGTGTGGCCACAGTTTCTTTTTCTTCTTTTTCATTTTCTCCGTATAAACCGTCGTCTCCATCATCTCCGCAAGCGGTTACGACTGTTGAAAAAACAAGTAAAAATAAAACATTGAAAAAATAATGAAAAGCACGCTTCATGGTTAGTCTCCTCACGCGTTAATTTTGTAACACGAACTTGTGAATTTTACCTGACTGTAATTTTATCTATCGGTCATTAAGTTGTCAAGAAAATCTCCTGTCGGTATTTTGTTTTTTTAATTGACAAGATTTTTAATGTGCATACTGTAACTCGCCTGCTGATTTTTATTTGAAAGGATGTTTATTACACTTGAATCGAACGATTCAGGTTACAGGGAGGATGACATGACATTAATTTACAAAGTTAAACTGTTTTCACGCAAATGGTTTGCCGATTATGCTCTCATAGTAATAGGTTCGCTTATAATGGCCTCAGGGTACTCATTTTTTGCCGAACCATACAGGATTGTTCCGGGGGGAGCTTATGGAATTGCCATAATAATACATCATATGACGGGATATCCCACAGGAGTTGTGGGTCTTCTTATAAATATCCCTCTTTTTATTGCGGGTATTATTATTCTGGGTTCAAAATTCGGCTTCAAGACTTTTGTCGGTACAATACTGACTTCTGTTTTTATAGATGTTCTCTCCTCTTTTGACTTTTTCAATCTTACGGAAGATATGATGCTCATAAGTATTTTTGCGGGAGTATTGATAGGTGCGGGACTTGCTCTGATTTTCAAAGGAAAAGCAACCTCGGGCGGCAGTGATATAATAGCCCAGATATTAAACAGATATATTTCAATGCCGGTGGGACAGTTTCTAATTATAATTGATTCTGTTATTGTAATTTCGGGTATTGTAGCTTTTGGAGATTTGACGCTGGGGCTATATGCTCTGATAACAATCTTTTTAACCGGAAAAGTTATTGACGGGATACTTTTCGGGCTGAATTATCGTAAAGCGGTTTTTATAATTTCCGAAAAACACAAAGAGATAAGAGATGTTCTCATAAAAAATATTGACAGAGGAGGCACCTATTTCAAAGGTGAGGGCATGTACAGTGGCAGAAACAGGAAAGTGATATATACAGTTGTCAACCGCAGAGAGTTCAACATACTTAAAGATTCTGTCGAAAGAATAGATCCGGAAGCTTTTCTCACCACATTTGACACGAGTCAGATTATAGGAAAGGGATTTCACGACTTTTCCAATGTGTGAAGAATCCGTTCTGAAAAGCTCTTTGATCAAAAACAATTTTTGTTGAGTTTGTAACCTTTCCATGATAACATTCATTGAATTCCGGGTTTTGATTCCGGATTTTTGTTGGTATATGCCGGTGAAAACAATCAGTGATGTTGTGCTTCCGCAATTTTCAAGCATTTAGAGGCACACTTCGTGTTTTTTGGAGGAATATATGAAAAAGCTGTTTTTTCTTTTGATTTTCTTTTTTATTCCCGGCATAGGAGCTTCTTCGTCTGAAAATTTTTATTTCAGAGAGGGTCGGAAGGTTGTTCTTGAAACAGTTGATGGAAAATACTCTCTGATAAAAAATGACAGAATCCGTTTTTCAGATATATCTGTTGACAGTGAAAAAAAGGCTCTGCTGCACGGCATCTTTGTTATGAAAGATATAAGTTCCGGGAAAGCTTCAGAGCTTAAAAAGGCCGGTCGTCTTTTCTCTGCAATAAGAGAAAAAGGTGGTATCACACTTTATCTTTCAGGTGATATTTTTGTGAAATTGCCGGACAAGCTTACAGATGCCGAGCTGGAAAAATGGTGTCTTGAAAACAAACTCAGACACAAAAAAAGATACAAAATTCCATCGGATTGGCATGTTGTTGAAACCCTTGATAATCCTGTTGAAAAAGCCCGCGATCTTATTTTGTCGGATTCAGCTGAGGCGGCAGAACCCAGTTTTATACTGCCGGTTAATCATCGTGCTTATGTTCCCGATGACACTTTTTTTTCCAAACAGTGGCATCTTCGCAATATCAGCGGAGCGGCTGAAGGGTTGTCAGGCAATGACCATACTCATGTTGCGGAAGCCTGGGAGCTCATAAAACGAGTTAAAGGTTCTCTTAAAACCGATGTGAGAGTTGCTGTAATCGATGATGGTTTTGATCTTGCACATGAGGATCTCCAGGGAGTTTTTACCGACGGAAAAGATTTTGAAGATGGGGATAACGATCCTTCTCCGGGAGCCAACAGTGCTCACGGAAC
>JAWOGE010000287.1:0-4286 GCA_046497165.1 bacterium
GTAAACCGCTCCGGCCCTCTTGAGGAGATTCTGAAATATGCTGCGACTGAGGGGCGTAACGGAAAAGGAATTACAGTTATTTTTGCAGCCGGAAACGGAAACGAAAGTATATCTGATGAAAAAACTTACGACGGTTATGCTTCATCTGAATATACAATGGCTGTAGGAGCTTCCAACGGTGACGGTGTGCGTGCTTCATATTCCGATTTCGGTGAAACTCTGGACATACTCGCTCCGAGTTGCGATATAAATGTGGACTCGTTTTATGACCCTTTTGTTTCAGATTCTGTGCGTCACGGAATATGGACAACTGATGTTTCCGGTGAATACGGCTATACATCTTCCTGCTATGAACCTAATTTTTGCGGAACATCAGCCAGCACCCCCATAGCTGCCGGTGTGGTGGGCTTGATTCTGGGTGTCAACCCCGATCTTACCAGAGAAGAAATTTACGAAACAATTACAGATACAGCAGACAAAATAAGTCCTGAAGATGCCGATTATAACAACATGAGCGGTCACAGCGAAACTTATGGATATGGCCGCATAAATGCCCGTGCTGCCGTTGAAAAAGCCTGCGGAGATTCCTGTGCCTCCCCGCCCCCTGTTGATGAGGAACCCTATTACCCTGACATCGATTTCAAACCGGAGGAAATTTCTGAAGATAAAGAGGAAGATGTTGACTATGAAGAATCCATCGTGTATAAATCTTACGGACGCGGCTGTAATTTGATTTTTTTAAAAGGAGATATGTAATGGGATTTTTTGACTTTTTGAAACCGAAAACACATCCGGTTGAATTGACATCTGAAAATTTGAAACCTTCTGTGGACAACTCACCACTGCCTGTACTTGTTGATTTTTATTCAACCAGCTGCGGCCCTTGTCAGCAGACCGCACGCACGGTAACTAAATTTGCAACTGATTTCAAAAATGAAGTCAGGGTAGGAATGTTCAATATAGAGAATGAAAATTCAGGAAAAATTCTCAGACAGTATGAAATACGCTCGGTACCGACACTCATATTTTTTATCAACGGAGCTCCGGTGGAGCGTTTCAACGGACTCACAGGCTATCTCAAGCTCAAAGACGCCCTTAAAAAAATAAACAATCAGAAAAAAAAATAAATCCTGAATCTCTCTCATTTCTGAGTTCTAAGGTTCTAAATACTTGACATGCAGTGACAGCGATTGTAATCTCAAAATGGATGATTAATAATTTCAAGGAGGATTGCTATGAAACAGATAGTTGAATGTATTCCCAATTTCAGCGAGGGAAGAGACATGTCGGTAATAGATAAAATTACCGCCGAAATTAAAAAAGTATCGGGAGTGACGCTGCTTGATGTGGATCCGGGTTACGACACCAACAGAACTGTTGTAACTTTCGTAGGAGAGCCGGAACCGGTCAAAGAAGCTGCTTTCATGGCTGTGAAAAAATCCCACGAACTTATCGATATGAGAAAACAAAGCGGTTCTCATCCCCGTTTCGGTGCTTGCGATGTATGTCCTCTTGTACCGGTTAGCAATATAAGTATGGATGAGTGTGTAAAACATGCCAGAGAATTGGGTAAAAAACTTGGAGAAGAGCTTGATTTCCCCGTATATTTCTATGAGTTTGCGGCAACAAGTGAAAAACGCCGAAATCTTGCCGTTGTAAGAAAAGGAGAGTACGAAGCTCTTGAAAGTCGTGTAACAACAGAAGAGTGGAAACCTGACGCCGGACCTGCGGTTTTCAATGCAACCACAGGGGCTACGGCAGTAGGAGCCCGAAAATTTCTTGTGGCTTACAATGTAAATCTCAACACAAAAAATCATAAAAAAGCCAACTACATAGCATTCAGAATACGCGAAAAGGGATACTTGAAAAGGGATGAAAATTTCAAAGTTGTAAAAAATGAAAACGGAAAAAAAGTAATGCTTCCCGGACTTTTCGAAGGTGTCAAAGCCATCGGTTGGTATGTGGACGATTATAAAAGAGCACAGATATCCATAAATATTACGGACATAGACAAATCACCCGTACATGAAGTTTTTGAAGCCTGCCGTGAAATTGCTTCAAAACGCGGTCTCAGAGTAACAGGCTCTGAAATAGTCGGAGTTGTTCCTGAAAAAGCCATTGTGGATGCAGGTCTTTATTATCTGAAAAAACAGAAACAATGCAGAGGCGTCTCCAAAAAAGAACTTGTTGAAACTGCTGTTCAGTCCATGGGGCTTGATGATGTTGCTCCTTTTAATCCTGAAAAGAAAATCATAGAAAACACCATAGCGAAAAAAGGACTCGCCGATCTTACAATTTCCGATTTCAACGATCTTCTCGCCAGCGATGCTCCCGCCCCCGGAGGTGGAAGTGTTGCAGCACTCTGCGGTTCTCTCGCTGCTGCTCTCGGTGCAATGGTTCCAAACCTCACATACAATAAAAAAGGCTATAAAAAACACAACGAATCCATGGATTCAGCAGCGAGAAAAATGCAGCTGGAAAAAGAAACACTTCTCTCCTGTATAGATGAAGATACGGAAGCTTTCAATAAGATGATGGATGCCGGCCGCAAAAAAAAGAAAGCTGAAAAATCCGGTGATGAACAGGCTTTGAAAAAAGCATCCGAAGCGGTGCGTGCAGCTGATGAATATGCTGTGAATGTTCCTCTGAAAGTGCTCCGAGCATCCTACGGTCTCATAGAAACCCTTGAAGATGTTTGTGAAAAAGGCAATATGAATGCCATAAGTGATGTCGGTGTTGCTGTTCTTCTCGTTAGAACAGCTGTCCGGGGTGCCGCTCTCAATGTTCAGATAAACCTTGCCGGATTTGATAAAGAAGACTCCTTCAGAAAAGATGTAACTGAGGAGATCGACAAATACCTTGCAAAAGTTGATGAAGAAACTGACGCTGTTCTGAAAACCGTAACAGAAAAAATCGGTTGATAAACTATGTATCTTCTTATATTTAAAGAAAAGAAACAGCTTTTTTCCTTCTACATAAACAGTGCCAAAAAAAATGTTACTGTGGGAGGAAGTGATGGTGATATTCTCATGCCGCCGTCATTACGGGGCTATGAGTTCAATATTCGCAAAGAACTTGATTTCAACACCCGCGATTATGTCTGGACAATACATACCTCATCAGATAAGTTCACAAAGAACGGTAAAAAGGTAGAAGACGGGGAGATATTGGACTGGAACGATATCATAGCAATTGAGGATTACTCTTTTTCTCTCTCCGGAAATGCCAATCACGAAGCTATCGTTCTGGAACCCGGCAAATCAAACGGAGGAGGGAAAACAATTGTCATTGATGAAGAGCGGAAAACATATCAATATATCACCCTTAAATGGGGAAAAAAGTCTAAAACATTCACTTTCAGAAATGACAGAATCCTCAGAATAGGCAGAGAAAAAGCGGATTTTGTTATAAATCGCTCTGAAGTAAGCTCCGAACATATGATTCTCACCATGCAGGAGAAAAAAATATCCTTCTGGTGCAAGGGGAAAAACGGAACTTATGTAAATGGAATGAATGTGGAAAACGGGGAACTTACCCGTGGCAAATACTCTTTTCTGATTGCAGGCAAATACGATCTGACCATTGCAATTACCGAGGAAAAAACTTCCGAATCATTTTACAAAGGCAGTCTGGCACCTCTGTTCGAACGGGTTGAACAGTGGGTTCAGCAACCGGAACTTTTCAAAACGCACCCCATAATACTTTTTACAGGTGACAGTGGAACCGGCAAAGAGATATTCGCCGAATTCGCACACGACATATCGGGAAGATCCGGAAAGTTTGTTCCTTTTAACGCCGCCTCCATTCCTGAAAATCTTGTTGAAAGCGAGCTTTTTGGAACATCAAAAGGTGGTTTTACCGGAGCTGAAGAACGAAAAGGTGCTTTTCTTCTTGCAGACAAAGGGACTCTTTTCCTTGACGAAATAGCTGAAATGCCTTTGAATCTTCAGTCAAAACTTCTCCGAGTAATAGAGGACTGGAAAGTTCGTAAAGTAGGCGAAAAAGGCAGCGGTAAAAAAGTTGATCTAAATGTGATTCTTGCCACCAATAAAAATCTCAGTGAAGAGATAAAAAAACAGGAAAGCAATTTCAGAAAGGACCTCTATTTCAGAATATCCACTCTTCATATCAATATTCCTCCTCTGAAAGACAGAAAAGAGGACATACTTCCGCTTGCCCGTCATTTCTACTATTCATTGAAAGGCAAAAAACTTGTGATGAGCCCGGAAGCCGAAGAGAATTTTCTCTCTTATGACTGGCCGGGCAATGTCCGTGAACTGAAGTCA
>JAWOGE010000299.1:0-10188 GCA_046497165.1 bacterium
TTTTTCAAGAAGTTTTTTTACGGTTTCATGAGCTTCTGAAACAGAGATATCTTCATTGTAAAACTTTTTTGCAAATGATTCTATCTCTTCAGATTTCTCACTGTGGCGAAGTTCTGTTTTTTCAGGTTTTGCAGTCAATGCATTTTCGGGAAGCTTATGTACAGTTGAAGCACATGACGCAGAAAGAAGGACAGAAAATAAAATAATATATTTTTTCATTTTTTCTCCGGGAATATGAGTTTACATGAAATGAAAACTTACGGATGCCATAAATCCGAATGTTACTCCGTGTATGTGATCAAGGTCTTCGTGATTGAAATATTCATATGCGAGGTTGATTTTTCCTCCCACCGACATGGCAGGAAAAACACGGTATTCTCCGCCTCCGAATATTTCCGGGCTGAGATAGAAAGTTTCATCGAAACTGAATCCTCTTTCTCTTATTCCGAAATTATCCACATAGCCTATGTTCAGGAAACCTCCGGCATAAACTATCCAGACAGTGTCGTCAATGATGTTATATCTTATTCCCGGTGCCAGAATGAATTTCACACCGTTGTAATCATCTTTGTTTTTGCTTGTTGCAACACTCACCGTTGTTTCAGTTCTTTTTTTTCCCATCCTCAGGCCCAGGCCGAATTTCAGAAGACCATAAACTGAGGGTGCAAAACCGAAGCCGCTTGTGAGGTTCAGGGCGGTGACATCCAGACCGAAATTAAAATCGTTTACGCTGCTTTTTATTTCAGAATTGTTTCCAGAGGTCTCCCAGGCATAATGAGATACTCTAAGCAGGTCGAAATCCAGGTTGAAAAACAAGCGGTGTCCCCGTCTTTTAACACTGTTGTTCGTTGATGTCTTAGATTCAGATTTTACAGATGATTCTCCGGGCGGAGGAGCATCGTCGGGTTCCATGAACGATTGAGCACTGAGAATAACAGGTATAAGTGTGATTAAAAATGTGGATATCCATTTTTTCATGACAGTCCTCCGTTTTTATTGAGCTTCTGTTTCAACTTTTATACCCGGAATTTTCTTTTTTATTTTTTTAACCTGTTTTTCAGGAACATCAAGCTCCTTCAAAACCAGTCTTTCAAGGTTTTCAAGACCGTAGAGTGGTGAAATATCGGTAATTTTTGTATTCCAAAGATCCAGTTCCCACAGATCTTTCATTTCGGAAAAAAGTGATGCGTCTTTTATGGGAAGTCCCCACAATTTCAATCTGCGTAGATTTGAAAAGAGTTTGAGTTTTTCAAAATCTCTGAATTCGGTGTTGCAGAGATCAAGATATGTAAACTGTTCGGCCATAGGATAAAACATCGATATGTCTTTAACTTTTGTGCTGCAGAGTACAAGTTCCTTCAAATTGGAAAGTTTGCTCAAAGATGATACATCGCTGACATCTGTCTGGAGAAAATCAACAGCTTCCAGAGTTTTAATTTCTGCCAGCGGGGAAACATCGGTTACAGGTGTCATTTTTGCATCAAAGCGTTTAAGAGAGGAGAGATTTTTTAAAGGAGAAAAATCTTTTACAGCTGTTTTCCATATATTAAGATACTCCAGGTTTTTCAGCCCGGAAAGAGGAGAAACATCTTTTATGTTAACAGCAAAGCGCATATCCAGCTTTTTGAGATGTTTCATTTCACTGAATACAGAAAGGTCTTCAATTTTGCTGAAACCCACAAAAATATTTTCCAGATGACCGCATTTTTTTATATCTTCCACGGTGACTTTTTTCATTTTTGGAACTATGGAGCCGTACCAGAGTTCAAATTCACGGGGATTTTCCTTGCCCCATGATTCCCAGTATTCATCCCCCCAGGGAGGCATGAAAATATCACATTTTTCCTTGTTTTGAGATTCTTTTTCAGGGGCGGATATGTCAGATTGTTTTGTATCTTTTTCTGAACTTTCCTCCCGGTTTTTACTTTTGTCTTCACAAGCAATTGTGGTGATAATGAAAAAAAGCATAAAAACAAAAACTTTCATGGAGCCTCCTTAACAAGTTATTCAAGTCATCATACAGAAAATTATCTGAAAATCAAAAAGAGATATAGTGAAACTTGAAAAAATACGGGATGAATTTTCAGGTTTTAACAACATATCCGTTTTAGCTATGAGACAAATTGTGAGAATAAAAAGATGTTTTTTATTATGATTCAGAAAGCTGAAGGGATGGTTTATCAGTAACAGTATCCATTTATGCAGGGCTGTCCACTACAGCAGTCTTTTCCACCGTGAGTACATTTTTCGCCAGCCGAGATGCAACTTCTTACATTTATTATTATACCGCTTCCGGAACCGGTGTTGCAGTCTGTATCTTCTTCACATACACCCACATTGTCATTGCAGACAAAACATTCGGAATTGTCTTCTGAACTGTTGTAACTTTCACATTTGCTGTCGGACATACATGCTGCGGGTACACACTGAAGTTCTGAAGAGAGGTAAACTTCACCCTGTTTACAAGCTCCGCATTTTGAATAAGAGGGATCCGGTTCGCAAATCAGTTTTGTAAACCCATCCATTCCGACACAGCATCCATTTGCACAACTGCTGCTGTCGCAGGCACCTCCGGAAGCTGCAATGTTGAGACAGCGGTTGAGTTTTGTATTGCATTTGGTTCCCGGATAGGAACTGCAGTCAGAATCTTCTTCACAGCCTTTTGAACATTGTGTTGATTCACAGATAAATCCGTCGCAGCAGTCATCATCAATTTTGCAGGTGTCTCCGTCACATTCACCGTCGCCGGTGTTTCCTTTATCATCATCTGGGTTACCTGTATCACCACTATCACCTGTATTGCCCTGATCTTCATCGTTTCCTTCATCCGTATCGCCGGTGTCAATATCAGTTTTATCATCTCCTGTACCGGGAGTTCCCACTGTGGGAGAATCGGTATCACATGCGGCGAACGAAAAGACAATAAAAAAAATCATCCATAAAAATCTGTACTTCATTTTTTCCTCCGAATATTTCAACAGTTAAGTGTAAAATTATAATCGTCTACAGCAAACAGCTGTACATTGTTACCACATATATAATGTTTTGTCAACATGATTTTGTCGGTACATCTCATTTTTTTTAATTCACCCTTTCAATTCATCTGTAACAATATACTTCAAAAAGGAACGGCAGGTTACAGTATTGTTTAAAATTTTTTAAAATATCCGTTTTTATTATGTTTTTTAAGCTCAGCTCGAATATTTCAACGGGAGAACAGACTGAATTTTTCAAATTTAAATCCACTTGTGAAATAAGCGGTCAGTTTATAAAAACCATGTCTGTTCCCCAATGGTTCAAATTCCACGAACTACTTCCGGTTGCTCTGAACCTGAACATTGCATTATTGGTGTGACACTCACTTGGGATAGTGACACTTCTTAAAGTCCAGCCATGATCCGCTGTTCCGTTATTCCATATCCAGATATTTTCTGTCCAACTGTTTCCACCGTCTCCTGAGCAGTCAAGTCTTAGATATTCGTCACCTGTGGTACTGTAATTATTGAGAAGTGAATAAAAATTGAATGAAGGTTCGGAAAAATGACTTATATCAATGCTTGAGGTCATGCCAAGTTCCCGACTGTAATCAGTAAGTGTTGGATTGTAGTTAAACCTCATCCATCCCGGGTCTCCGTCTTGTCCGGCAGTTGTTTGTCTTGCCCAGTTCGATTCGAACGACCAGTTGTCATTGCCATATTCCCATGTCGCTACAGAAATTGGCTCAACAATTCTATATTTTACAGTAACTTCTGCATAGTCAGTTGCAATTGAGCCGGGCTCTGATCCGCATCCGCTTTCATTGGAAGAAACTGCCGCAATATTTATTGAACTGTCACTGCCTGAGAAAAAGTGTTTGGTTAACTGATAATCTTCTTCTTCATAATTAAGAGAGGAAGGTGCTGAGGATGATCCGGAATTTGTGTCAACATCCTTCCAACCGTCAATATTATCCCATATTTTAAGTTTTGCTCCATTAACTGCATTGCAGGTAGGTCCGGGATATCCTGTCGCACCCGAATTTATTGTAACATTCAATGATTTGATGCTTACATCACTTAAAGATTCTCCGCTTGATTGAAATTTTGCAGTCATTATCTGGAATGGAGTTTGTTTGCCTCCGCTGTCAAGAACCCATGTGTCATTGTAATATTGAGTTGTCCACAAAGAATCATCAAATCCACCATATATTAAAGTGGTCCCGTCATCTTCATTATGAACCATTGTGTGTGCTGTTCTTCCCAAAGGTTTTTCATAATAAAGCTTTTCTTCCCAGTTAGTTCCATCCCAGTGCCATGTTGCATTGCTTGAATTTGATTCCAGCCTTCCTCCAAAAAGAATCGTTTTCCCGATAGAGCTGTCATAAACAGTAGAATGTCCGTACCTCGCTTCAGGATAACTGGCCGGATACAGTCTAATCCAGTTGCTTTCACTCCAACTCCATGTTTCATTATTGTAGTTTTCGGTACCATTTGTTCCACCAAAAAGAATTATTCTGTTTGTCGGTTTGTGATAAGTCATCGAAAACGCGCCTCTTGCAGATGGTTTTTCGGAAGGATTTATAGGAGTCCAGTTTGAACCGTTCCACATCCATGTTTCATTATTGTACGATCCGTTGTATCCTCCAAACATTATTATCAGGTTGAGATCGGGCCAAACAGCCATTTTGTGGTTAACTCTTCCCGGAGGTTTTGTTGAAGGATTGCGTAAAACCCAGTTGTCATCTATCCACTCCCATGTCTCGTCAGAGTATGTGTTGTCTTCAAGTTGACCTCCGAACATTAATATTCTGTTTCTTGCAGAATCATATACCATTGAATGCCCGAGTCTGGCGGCAGGTTTTGTTGCCGGATTAAGCAGATTCCAGTTTCTTCCATTCCATTCCCATGTTTCATTTTTAACAGGAGGATCTCCAAATCCACCAAACATTATTATTCTGTTTTTTGCACCATCGTAAGCCATTGCAGGCAACATTTTAAACTCAAGATCAACATTGGGTGTTACGGTTGACCAGTTTGTTCCATCCCACTCCCATACGCTGCAATTGCCGGAGTTGCCTCCTGCATAGACAATTTTTTTGCGTAAAGTGTCATATACCATTACTCGCCCTGAGCCACCAGTCGGTTTGTTCGCCGGATTAAGTGAAACCCAGTTAGTACCGTTCCACTCCCAAGTTCCATCGCAGGGAGCACCAGAACTTCCATCACAATTCGTTGTGCCTGAACCTCCGAACATTATAATTTTCCCAATAAAATCGTTATATACCATTAAATGACTATCTCTTGGATCGGGTTGTGTGGCAGGGTTGAGCGGTGTCCAATTGGAACCGTTCCACTCCCAGGTATCGTTCAACCTTTCCTCCGGTGTTCCCATTTCGGTAGTTCCACCGAACAAGATGATCTTTTCTGTTGTAATGTCAAAAGCCATTGCGTGATTAACTCTTGGAGAAGGTTTTGTCTCCGACTGAATTTCCGTCCAGTTTACTCCATCCCATTCCCACATATCATTTTTATTCACAAATTCATCAACAACAAATTCAGCTCCTCCGAATATCAATGTTTTATTTGTTAAAGGGCTGTAAACCATAGAGTGAACACCTCTTGCAGGTGGCGTGGTTTCCGGATTTAATTTAATCCAGTTGTCTCCATCCCATTCCCATGTATCATCAAAGCAATCCCATGATTCTCCTCCACCGGGTGCAAATCCTCCAAAAAGTAAGATGCGATCTTTTTTACTGTCATAAACCATTGTGTGCCCGGATCGCTTCGATGGTTTAGTTGTGGGATTCCTTTTTTCCCATCTTCCATTGAAAACCCATGTGTCATTAAAGAAAACAAATGATCCCTGTGTTTGTCCGCCAAACAGTACGATCTCACCTCTTTTGCTGTCATAAGCCATTGCCGCACCGAATAAAGGTAGGTCGTTTGCACCTGGGTTCATTTGCTCAAAGTAAGATTCTGAAAAGTTCATTGTCCCATCAGGAAGATTTTCTTCGATATTGTATCCCTGATAAAGAGCTTTGTTAAAACTTTTTCCTGAAATAAACTCATGAGGATTTTCAAAGTTGCTTCCCGGCACTTTATATCCCATAGTTGCCGTCCATTCAACATCTCTGACTCTAACTACATCACTCCTGTTGCAAGCGTTGTCATAGGCTGCGATATAGACATCTTTTCTGTCTGAACGGTTAAGTTCAAATTCAGAAAATGTACCTCCTGATACTGTCCGTCTTCCGATCTCACTGTCAGTTTCAGGGTCAGGTCCATCATAAACGATTACGGTGGTTGTATCTCCGTCAACAACAGTTTCACCGTCTTTCGCTCTTATTCTGTACGATTTTATGCCGCCTGTTTCATCACTTCCCCAAGGAATTCTTCTATATACTATATGGTCAGGGACATTTACGGAAGGTGTTGCAGGATTTGTTGTTTTTACTCCGAAAACATTTGTCTGTGTATGAGTATTTGTATTTGCAACAGTATCCCCAAGAATGATCTGAAGGTTGTACTGCCCATCGGCAGGAGTTACTACATCGTCAGCTTTGTATATATAGAAAAGTCCGGTGTTTTCATGCAGAGACAGAGTTGTCTCGTCGTCTCCGTTCACCGCCCTCACTGTCGGATTTGCACCAAGTTCTTCTGTTACTATAAATGAAACTTGAATGTCACTTCCGTTTGTTATGCGGCTGACACTTGAAAGAGGACAATTTTCAGGACTTGAAAGTAAAATGGTTGCATTTCCTGCGACGGCAGGCGGTGTTCTGTCAATATAAATGTTGCCTGCACTGTAAGTTGCTGAGTTGCCGGCTTTGTCGGTCAATGTAATGGTGATGGGGTCAATGCTGTCTCCATCTCCTGCATATCCGCTTCCGTTACATACGAAGTCGAAGTTGATATTGTCTCCCGGGCTGCAACTTAGTGTCTGACTTTGTCTTTTTACAACAACAGTTCCTTCACTCATGTTTTCAGATGTTGTAAATGTTACTGTGTAAGTGCTGTTGGCACCTGATACAGAAACTCTTTCCGGATCAATGACCGGTGTGCCGTCCAATTCAGGAGGATAAAGGTCAACACTGAACTGCTTAAAATCTGATCCGGTGTGCCCTGCCAAGTCTGTTGCTTCTGCAATTACAGTATAAGTTTCACCATCTGAAAGGTCATTCGGGTCAACTGTGTATAACCATGAAAAATCTGATATTTTCTCAGGGTTGGATAAAGAGAGAGCTTCTTCTATCTTAACAGCAGGTTCATCGGCAAGTTTTTCTGAAGAGTCAACACTTATAAGAATAGTGTCGGATGCGTTGTAATCCGTTCCATTAAGGGTAACTGTTATAGTAGGTGCTGTTCTATCAACGAAAACTGTTCCCGCTGTTAAAACATTAGTGTTTCCGGCATTGTCTGTCAGCGATATTGAAACGGGAACTATTGAATCTTCTGATATTCCTGGTTCAGGAGTAAAAGTACAAATGTAACCTTCTCCATCAGGTTCGCATGAATCTTTTTTGCCGTTAAGTCTTATATCTGCAAGTGGTTTATTTATTCCCGATACTGTAACTTCAGAAGTTCCATCTTCCGGTATTTGTGGAGGATACGGGGAACTTAAAGTTGCTGTGGGTATTACTGTATCAACATGATATGTTTTCACAGCTTCTTCACTTATGTTGCCTGCTATATCTGTCCCTATTGCCCTTATTGTATTTTCTCCGTGTATTAACGAAGGTCTGTATGTCCATGAATTTCCCTGTTTCGATTGATGGACAATGGGTGTGTCGTTAAGCGTAACTGAAGGATCCCCGTCAAGTTCTTCACTTGCAGCTACTGTTATGACAACGACATCATTTGCATTGTACAGATCTTTGTTCGTTGTGATTGTCAGAACAGGTGCTGTTCTGTCAACAAGTATTGTTTCAGTATGAACTGCTGTATTCTGATTCCCGGCAGCATCAACAAGTGTAACGGTAACTGTTCTGTCTCCATCTGTAAGCCCCGCAAGATCATCAAAAATGTAGGAGTAGTTAAGTCCTGTTGATGAATGAGGAGCATCAAGGGAAAGGTTCCCCAGTGTGACAACAGGATCGTCCGAAAGAGCTTCATTTGCCGTAAAAGTTACGGTAACTGTTTCTGTCTGTGAATTTACCCGCAACGGATTTGATGCAGGATCTGTCACTACTGTCAAACTTTCCGCTTCAGGATTCTTGCGGTCAACTTTAAGACTGCCTACTTCCACTGAAGGGGCACCGTCTTTCACAGGGTTGCCCACAAGGTCTTCTGCATATACATGAAAAAAGTATTCATCTTCGGTTTCATCATTTATATTGAAAGCTTTTTCACACACAAATGACTGGTTGTTGTTTGTGGTGCAGGTGAATCCGTCAATATCTGTTCCGCCACTGTTTTTTGCTGTAAAGATAAAATCTTCGCCATCTTTAACTTGTTCGGTAAAGCTGAACCTTACCTGCACTGTGTTGTTATATCTGTTGGCTGTACCGTCAGGGATGATAACAGGGTTGAGTAACTCAGGAGGGGTGACATCATAGTTGATATGACCGTTCAATGTAACTAAGGAGATGTTATTGAATTCATCTCTGAGATTTACTGTAACCTGTTTTTCTCCGTCACTTTCTTCTGCTTCGGGAGAGTGGGTGCATTGGTATTCATTTGTTCCTGTAATATTTTCACAGGCTGAATCGGTAAGTTGTCTGTCACCTATTTTAACAACAGGATCTCCGAGAAGTTTTTCATTAACGGTAAAACTGAAGCTGAATTCCTGTCCGTATTTTACTGATTGATTCAGCGGGTCAGGTGTCTGTGATGTTACATACGGATGTTCTCTGTCTATTTTTACTGTTTCCACATCATGCGAGTCACTTACATTGCCAGCTCTGTCGTTATATTCAATGTGGCTGAGAACATAGTCATTAACAAGGCTTTCGTCACCCGCTCCGAATGTATAGCTGCAGTCATACTGGGTACGGTATTCTGTCAGGTCTCCGCAGTCGAGTGCCAGTTCAGGAAACATGGAGATATCTGTTATTGCTACTTCTTCAGAGAAATTGAGCAGTATGTTAAAGCCGGAACTCGATCTGTTTATCTGCGAAGGGATGACAAGTGAGCTGATCAGTTCAGGAGCACGCATATCAAAGATGAGTTGACCGATAGCATAAGATGCACCGTTTCCGGCAAGGTCTTTAAGTTCTACGGTAACATCTTTTGTTCCTTCGCTGTCTTCAGGTTTAGAGGTGTAGGAACAGGTGTAACGGCTTATTTCATCAATATTCTCTTTTTTACAATTATCAACCTCTATGAGACCTATGCGAACTTTGTAATTGCTTATATCATCCACAACTTCAAAAACAACCTCGATCTCTTCTTCAGATATAACATATCGTCTTTCCTTGTCACCACTGACTTTCAGCTCACTTTTTTCTATTTCAGGCGGAGTCGTTTCTATAAAAAGGAATATGCTGTTCTCTCCTATGTTGCCGGCCCTGTCCGAAGCACTCACCTCTATTTCATATTCCCCTTCTGCAAGAGAATCCCCGGTGGGCGAGGCTGTACAAGTGAAAGAAAGCGATAAATCTCCTTCGGAAGCATCCGGACACACAAACAACAGTACGCTTTCCGAAGTTCTGATATCCAGAGATTCATACCTGATAAGTTCTTCCGATGAAATATTTAAACTTATAGGTCTTGAACCGTTTGTATAGGCAGGATTCAGAGAAAGTTCCAGCTCCGGACTTCGGTCATCTATGGCTATTGATGTCATGAGAAGAAGCGTGGCTCCGTATTCGTTCTCCATGAGAGCATAAACTTTAAGTTCGGGAGATATCTCAAGCTCATCTTCATAAAGACCTTCGGAAAGATCCCAGAGCTCTTTTATTTCATAGGTGCTTTCTGAATCCTTTATTTTTTCAAGCTCCTCTTTTTCATAACTTTTTCCTTTTTCACCTTTTAAAAACTCCTCCCTGTTGGCTATGTGAACTTTTTCAAAACTTACGGCATCCTCAAGACGAAGTTTAACCTTGTAGTCACTTCTGTTCATGTAATCTCTTTCTTTCCCCTCTTCGTCAACTATGACTACGGAGCTTTCCGCTCTTTCACCGTCCCCTTCAACTCCCGGAGCCGGCTTTATGGACATGATGACATCTATTACCTTGTGCTTACCCCTTTCCACTTTAAATGTTTCGGAAAT
>JAWOGE010000211.1:0-5166 GCA_046497165.1 bacterium
TATATATCTGTCCCCGCCAGCCATCCGGATTCTTCAACGCATGTGCCGTGCCCGGAACAGTCAACACCGTCACAAACATGTACACACTGGAGATTATTGTCCTCATAGCCGAAATCGCAGGAGCAGAAGGCATCTCCGTAGGAGTCCTCCTGACAGCTGCCGTGAGTGCCGCAGTCAACATTATCGCAAGGTTCCGGATTTCCCCACATAGTTTTTTAAACGATTTTTTTAGTTTGCAATAGAAACACAGCGTGCTACGCAGTTTGTGATTCACGGATTTTCAGCCGAATATATACTTTTTGAGTTATGGCCCCTATTTTCCTGGAAAGATTCAATTCATTGATTCAGGCCGCAAAAGCAAAGGCACGGGGATATTCCACGAAACGAAATCTGATTGCCATTGTCTATCTTATGCTGGGATAATTGAATTTCAGGAGTGTAAATGCGTGCTGTCAACCCACTTGAGAATTATAGGAGCCACATTTATGAAGCTGTCAGAGGTTTTAGTTAATTTTTAAATTGACCGTATATTTTTCCGGAACAAGAGGGGCAGATCCCTTTTTTAAGATTTTTTGCATGAGAGTAAAAACCGTTTCTTTCTATGAGAGTTTCTTTACATGAAGAACAGTTTGTATCCGAAGAAAAAGAGGGGGCACAGTTGCCTGCATAAATATAAGGAATGGGAAATTTTTCAGATATTTTTTCAACAGCCTGTTTTATAAACTTCTCACTCGTGGGTAAACAATCAGTCATTTTGTAGGCGGGAAAAAAGCGACTGAGATGCCAGACTTTGACACCTGCTTCAAAAAGTTTTTCGGCCATGGACAAAAGCTTTTCAATGGAGTGATATTTTTCTATAACAAGGGTTGTTACTTCAAGTACTGCCTTCGATTCTCTGTTTATCCGGGAAATATTCCTTATTACGGGATGTTCATGTGCACCGCAGAGTTTTGAATAAAAGGACTCTTCACCTTTGTAATCGATGTTGTAGGCATCAATTAAAGGCAACAATTTTTCCATTGTTTCTTCGGTGAAATATCCATTTGTAACCATGGCGTTTTTTTTATTTTTTCGCTTTGATATTTTAGCACAGTCAAGAAGATAATCGATCCACACTGTAGGTTCACTGTATGTAAATGTCAGTATATTGAGGTTTTTATATTCAAGTATACGGGATATGTTTTCCGGGAAGATCTTTTCAAAAGAGAGGTTTTTGTGGAACTCTTTTTGTGAAATTTGATAGTTCTGGCAGAATTTGCATGAAAAGTTGCACCCCGCCGAGGCAATGGAAAGAGTTTTTTCACCGGGAAAAAAATGGTAAAGGGGTTTTTTTTCTATAGGATCTGTGCTAACTGAGATGAGTTTTCCGTAATCGGGGTTTTTTATGATACCGTCTATGTTTTTTCTGATACCACAGATGCCTGTTTCCCCGGGAGAAAGAGCACATCTTTGTTCACATACGGAGCAGGAAACTTTATTCATCTTTCAAATCTTTTTCGTTGAAGTAAAAAGCTCTGAACACTTTAAAAGTGCAGTCTGAGCTTTTCCATGCATCTCCTGAAAGCCCCGCTTTCAATGATAGATGGGTCAATGTTGTTTCCAGGTCCCAACACTGTTCAGTGGCAACCTGGGGAAGAAAAAGAGACTGTCTTTCATTTTTTTTGAGAATAATTCCGTGTTCGCCGAGTTTTATATTTTCGGGACCGTCTGTTTTTTCCGGAATTGAAAGCAGTGAAAGTTCTATGACTATATCATCTACTTCTTCTCTGCTCACCGGCGGAAATCTCGGATCTCTGAAAGCTGATTCTTTTGCCATGTATCTTACTGAGTCGAAAAGAGGAATGGTGTTTACCACCGTTCCTATGCAGCCTCTCAGGTCCTTGTTTTTTTTAAGTGTTACAAATACACCGTTTTTGCTCTGGACAGACGGGTTTTTTTTGAGATTTTCGTATGACGGTGGTGCGATTCCTGTGAATTTTTCCATTATTGATTCCCTTGCAAGGCTCAGAAGTTTTTTCCTTGTTTCAGGGGTTATCTGTTTTTTCATTTTGACTCCTTCTGTTTTTCGTGAAAAAGAATGGTGGCATAAGCTACAAAATCAAATGCTTTTTGTCCGATATCATTTGATGTGTAATAATCCGCAACTGTTCCGATTTTGTTTTTCATACGCATTATCTCGGAAAGAATAAGAGCCGGAAAAATGCCGCAAATGGTTGGTCTTTCGTGCTTTGCAAGAGCGAAGGCTTTTTCCGTCTTTTTTTCTGCAATGTATTGTGCGTATTTCATGTCGTAATTTTTTGTTTCCCGGAAAATCTTAGCCATATCTGAAGTTCCGAAAGGTGTGTATCCGAATCTTGATCCGTAATGCGTAAAGTCGGAGCTTGCTATGTAAGCTGTGTTTTCGGGAGTGCTCTCAATTACAGCTTCCGCAAGATTTTTAAGTGAGTTCAAATCGCTGATTTCGGGAATTAAAAGAGATGTCACAGACACTTTGTCGTTAAAAATATTTTTAATAAAAGGCAGAAACATCTCTACGGCGTGTTCGTTTTCAACAGCTGTGTTGTTTTCAGCAGATAAATTGGATTCTTCCAGATTTTTCAGCCGAAATCCGGGAATGTTGCCCGAAGGTGTTTCATGATGTGAAAAAGTACTGTATCTTATGATGTCGGGGGAAAGATACTCCCGGTGACTCGGAGCCATTATTACAATATGTTTTGTTTTAGAGCTGCAATTTTTGAAAAAATGAGCCATACCTCTTGCTGAAAAAAGATGTCCTGCATGGGGTAGTATGGCTGATGAAACATTATGTTTTGTTTTTGGAGAGCTCTCAATGGCTTTTTGTATGTCTTTGCAAAGCTCTTTCGGGTCTCCTGAATACCAGGCGTTATCGTATCTCATGTGATTTGTTTTATTGCTCATCATTTCACTTCCCTTTTCATCATTAAACCTCAAAATGGTTTCAGGTAATCACTTTTTTCAGTTCATTTCGTTTCCAATTAATTAAATGATAGCGGAAAAAGATAAATTTGTCAACGCTTGTTGAAATTAATTTTTATGGGCTTGTACTTAGAGAATCGAACGATACAGGTAAGAGTTACTCTTTTTCAAGAAAAAAGTGCAGTGTTGTTGTTTCGTTTTCAGTTACATCCACTAACTGAACATTTTTCTTGTAACCGTCAGCCTCAACAATTACTTCCCATTTCGGCCAGGAGTATTCTGTATTGGAATAAACAATGTTGTCTCCGAATGAATAGGCACCGTTTTCGGCAGATATGGTTGTCCAGATACTATCATTCACCTTTACAACCGCATCAGGAATTCTGTCGCCTGTGTCCAGATCTTTTATTGTTCCCGCAATATTGCCTTTTCCCGGTTCTTCTCCCACATTAACTCTGAAATGGCGTGCTGTTTCTGTAGGATAGCCCATGGAGTCGATACTTATGACATGCAGATACCATATCCCGTCGGGAACACCTGTTTCTGTCAGATTTTTTTTCTCTGTTTTCACACCTGTTGTGGATGAAGGGGTTGTCTGGGCGTATCTGTCCCAAATATATCTGTAAAATGGAAAACTGCCTTCTTTCCCGCCGGGATCTGTCCAGTTTAATGTTACGGTTGCGGTATCATAAAATGTGTTCTGATTGCTATGTGATGAAGATGTTATGGTCGGAGGAGTGTTATTTACATTTATCACAAAAGAGTTTTCCACTTTTCCTGTCTGTCCGTCAGCATCGTTTGTTGTAATATGAAAGTAATTTGTTCCTGAAGAAAAGCTGTCGTATTCAAGAATTTCACTGTTATCTTCAAGGTATATACCGTCACCGCTTTCAGGAACCGATACCTGATTCTTATTTATTTTATAAAAATAAGCCGTCACATCGATATATGTGGGTCTGTTCCAGCTGATTATTGCTGAATTGAATCCGTCGTTGTACCACTTTGTCTGGTCGGGATGAGTTGTTGATGATATAATTCTCGGAGGTGCAACAGTTTCAATGTGGTTAAATCCTATGCTTGCGTCAGGATCAATATTTGATGAGAGCTCCTGTCCGGAAAGAATTTTAATCATTCCTCTGCTGCCTGCTCCCCCTTTGTAAGATGAATAACTGGAAGAAGCACCACCACCCAAACCGCCTTCGACACTGATATCCGCAGTTGATTCTATGTCAATATTGCCGCTGTATAAAATCACTGAACCACCTGATCCGCCGCCTGAACCACCGTAAGTCCCGTATGTGCCGTCTTCCCCATTTGCGGAGAGAGTCCCTTCCAATGTTATGTTCCCGGCGTACATAATAATTGTTCCGCCGCCCTTGCCGCCGCTGTCTTCATTATAATTGATTCCACCGCAAGAGCCGGTTTCATAATTCAGGGTATAGAGACTTCCGATGGCCGCACCCCCGGCAACATATTTAGTCTGGTTGTAATAATCATAATAGTAGGAAGATGATCCGCCTGATGAATAGTGTCCGCCGCCGCCGCCGCCGCCGTGAGAATATGATGAGTAGCCGTATCCATCTGCATTGCCGCAGGTTGTTGCATCGGCGTATATTCCAGAAGTTGAATCAATTATAATGTCTCCGCCTGCCTGGATTTCAAGATACCCTATTTCGGGATCAACATTGACAGTTGTATGTGAGGTCAGAGAAACATTGCCGTAAAAATAATGAGTTCCGCCCATGGTGACGGTTTTTCCGACAAGATCGAGACTTTCTTCCGAACATATTCCGGCTTCATCAATGCATGGCGTTGTGGTAGTGCAGACTTTGTCTACAACCCAGTTTCCGTTTTCGTCACATGTTTCTGCGTCGCCATCAACATTGCATCTTTTTTCACCGGTATCACAGTCACCCGTACATTCACCGGCTTCACATTCATATTTACATACATCTGTAACTATCCAGGCAAGTCCGTCACTGTTGCACTTTTGAGCAGTTTTATTTACACATCTTCTTTCACCGGGAGTGCAGTCGGGAACAATAATACATTTTCCCTCTTCACATGTATCGTTACATATACTTGTAAGAACCCAGCCATTTCCTGATGCATTGCAGGTTTCAACATTGTTGTCGCTGTTGCATCTTTTATCAATGTAAGGTTCACATTCTCCACCGGTATCGCCAGTGTTACCAGTGTTACCAGTGTTTCCAGTGTTACCAGTGTTAC
>JAWOGE010000079.1:0-6083 GCA_046497165.1 bacterium
ATTTTACCTTAAGCCATCAGCATAAGAATTTGATATGCCAATATTGAAAACCCGTAAGCTATTAAGAACATCCCTATAAATTGAATAAAGGGCCATCTCCATGTTTTTGTTTCGGCACGCATTATAGCGAAAGTGGCTATACATGGTGCAGTGAGAAGTATAAAAAGCAGAAATGCCACTGCAGCGGGAAGAGAATATTTATTACGGAGAGTTTCTCTGATTTCCACAGAACCTGAACCTTCCACTGTGTGTTCACTCGCTGCAAGCATTGAAAGCTGGGAAACAAAAAGCTCTTTTGCCGCAAGGCTTGCAATGAAAGAACTGGCAATTTTCCAGTCTCCACCCATGAGTTTAAATGCAGGTTCTGTGAATTTGCTGAAACGCCCCATCAATGTATTCTGATTTACGATGTTTTCCCTTTTTGTTTCAGACATTGATATGGTTTCGGGAATTTCAACTTTCGGATATGTGTTTAAAATCCAGAGCACTATGGAAACCGCGAGAATTACAGTTCCGGCTTTTTGAAGAAAGTGTTTTCCCCTTTCCCATGTCAGAATTAAAATGGAACGAAATGTGGGAACGGTATAGTCAGGAAGTTCCACAAAAAGAGGGGTCCCTTCACCTTTTACAACATACTTTCTCAGTATTTTTGCAAGAATAAGGGACATGGCTATCCCGGTGAGATAAATAATAAAAAGAGTTAGCCCCTGATATTGCTGTGGAAAAAAAGCGGCTATCAGAAGCAGGTATACAGGCAGACGGGCACTACAGCTTATAAAAGGAAGTACCACCATAGTTACAAGTCGCTCTTTTTTATTTGAAATAATCCGTGTGGCCATTATGGCGGGAACGGAACACCCGAAACCCAGAACCATCGGAAGAAAGCTTTTTCCGCTCAAACCTATTTTGTTCATGTAATGGTCCATAATGACACTTATCCTTGAAAGGTATCCGGTATCCTCCATAATTGATATTCCAAGAAACATCAAAAATATAAAGGGAGCAAATACAATAACACCTCCCACTCCGGGAATAATGCCGTCGGCTATTAGATGCTTAAAAAAAAGCATGGTGGATCCGGGCCATACATCATGAACAAATTCGCTCAGAAAACCAAAAAAATCCTCAAGATATCCGGCAACAGGATCCCCCAAAGTAAAAACCATCTGAAACATCAGAAACATAACCAGAAGAAAAAGAGGTATGGAAAAGGCTTTATGAAGAATAAGATTGTCAAATTTTTCACTTTTTGAAGGCTTGTCATGGTCAGATTTTATTTTTAAAACTTTTCCGGTGACTTTTTTTATAAGATGGTATCTTTCCTGAATTACAAGCATGGAGTTTACAGGAATATCACACTCTTTTTTAAGGTTGTTTATTACATCTCCGACCATTTTTCCGGATTCCGGTGAAAGATGCCGCATATCTTCACAGCCGCCTTCGATAATTCTTATGCCACGCCACCGTTCAGCTTTTTCCGGAGACTCTTTTTCAAGAATTTCGCACACGCTGTCCACATAACGGTTAAGTTCTTCAGAATAAGGAACATCTGTGCACTCAGGCTTGTCCTTATAAACGGAGATTATCTTTTCAAAAAGTTTATTAATTCCATCTTTGTTTTTTGCCGATCCGGCTGTAACAGGAGTTTCTATTTCGCCGGAAAATTTTTCCACATCAAGAGATATCTGTTTTTTTTCCATAATATCAGTCATGTTCACAAAAACCAGCACAGGAACTTTCATCTCAAGAAGCTGAAGAGTCAGATACATATTTTTCTGAAGATTGGTACCGTCCACTATGTTTATTATCAGGTCCGGTGTTTCATCGGCTATAAATTCCCTTGCCACACACTCTTCCGGAGAGTAAGAGTTCATGGAGTATATACCCGGAAGATCCACAAAAGTTATTTCATAACCTTTGTATTCAGTTTTTCCTGTTTTGATTTCAACAGTGACCCCGGGATAGTTTCCCACATGCTGATTTGTTCCCGTAAGGGTATTGAAAAGTGTGGACTTGCCTACATTCGGATTTCCGGCAACCGCCACCTTTATTTTTTTATTATCCATTACCCACCTCTTCTTTTTCAACTTTAATTTTCTCTGCCATACCACGACCCATTCCAAATCGTTTGCCCTCACATTGAATAACAAGAGGTCCGTACCCGGGGTTTTTTACGATTTTTATCAGTGATTTTTCGCATATCCCCATCGAAGCCAAACGATTATAGAATTGAGCCCCTCCTTTAAAACTGAGCACTTTTACTTTTGCTCCCTCAGGAACATCATTAAGTTGCATTTCGTCCTCCTTAATACTGTTTCCAAAGAAAATAATAGTTAGGCATACCTAACTTGTCAAGTTTTACAAAACATTTTTTATGGATTTTAACAGTTATCGGACGATGACAAATTGTGTGATGATTTTTTGTAATTCGAATCTTTTTATAAAACCCTGAGTCGTACAACTCTCATTGAAAAATGTACGGATTTCAAAAATCCATACTGATCAAAAGCTTTGAAAAGTCTTCTTTTTCTATTGTTGATGTTTCAGGACGAATTTATTTCTTTCCCGTGAATAATCTAAATCGGATTTTTAAAATTTAGATTTCAGGAGGTTCTGATGAAATTTTTATTCGGTTTTATTTTCATTTTTAGTTTTATTGTTTTTATTTCCTGCGGAGATGACGGTGAAATTGAAGTTTTAAATGAATCTGTCAACAAAGATGAAGAAGAGCAAAATACCACAGAAGATGAGAACTCTGAAGAAGATGAGCAGAAAGAGGAAACCGCTGACGATTTTGAAACAGAAGATTCAGATGAATACGATAATGTTGAAGATAATAATGATGATGATACGGAAAAAAATGATGACGATCATCTGCCTGAAGAATCTGAAATGACCGAAGAGGATTTTATGGATGAGGTGACGGGGCGTTATGCTCATTATGATATAGTTGCCTATTATTCAGAAATGGGAATGACAGGAACTTTTAAAAACCTTATTATTTCATACGGATTTACAGAATTTGAAAAAGAAGACGGTAAATTGAAAATAACAGATCGTTTCTGCCATTCCGAACAGATTACAAATCAGGATTTCACAGCGACCGTACCTGATGAGATGACTCAGGCCATTGTACCTGATTCAACATATATGGATATAGAAAAAGATGAAAATGGAGAGTTCTATCTATGGAGACCTCAGACTCCCACTCTACTCGGGATAGAGTATGAGGATCCCTACAACACACCGCTTCCTGAATCCATTGAACCCGATGATCCGAGACTTGTTGACGCCGATAATGACGGCAAACCCGGAGTCACTGTTTTTATTGACATGTTCGGTAGTACAGAAGAAATACACATAGCGAGAAGAGAGATATTCGCTTTTGAAGCATACCTATTGGAGAACGGAAATATTGAGGGCGTTGTGCATGATGATTCCGAACAACTTACCATTGATGCCACAAGTTTCCTGCTTAAACAGCAGACAGGAGAGTGGCTTCAGTACAGAGGTGAAAATGGAGATGACTACAGTTTAAGTCCTATTATTCTTGTTCCCATTGATGAAAGCTACGACTGTGAAAAACTCATGCAGGAAAGAGATGAACTTTTTCCACCCAACCCTCCTGTTTGGGAGTAATGTTGAAAATCATAATTCAGGAGAAAAAATGAGAAAATTTATCAACATAACTGTTTTTGCAGCAATATTTTTTTTCGCATGCAGTGATATGGATGAAAAAACTGATATGAACGAAAAAGCCGACGAAGAGATTTCCCGGAAAACAGAAATGGATGCGGAAAAAAACACAGATGAGGATATGCATGAAGAGATAGAAGAACCGGATGCAGACATATACGAGGAAACATACGAGCAGGATAAAGATGTCTATGAAAAAACTGATGAAACTGTATGGACAGACGAGGATAAAGAAGATGAAGAAGATTATGTTGATGATGAAAATGAAAAAACACCGTACAACGATTTTGGAGATTATGAACTCATATCTGAAAAACAAAACTTCTCATCGTCATACGACATTCTTATTTACAGGCCGGAAAAATCAGGATCTTACCCTGTTTTCATGTTTCAGTTAGGAGCCAACGGATTTGGAAGTGATGCCATAGACATCAACACCTATGACTTGTTTATGGAGCACCTTGCATCATACGGTTTTATTGTTATTATCATAGGTGATTCAAGTGCCGGAATGCCCAATGGTAATTCTTTTAAAGAGAGTTATGAATGGCTTAAAAATAAAACTGAAGATGAACATCACTGGCTGAATGAGTATGCGGACATGAATAGATTTGTTGTGGGAGGACATTCCAACGGAGGAGTAAATGCCGCCGCATTTCTTGTTGAAAATCAAAATGAAGTTGACGGTATAGTTTTTATGGATTCTTATCCGAGCCCCGGGGTTATAGGTATGGGGGCACATGATGTTTCCTCTTACGAAGGCAGTGTTCTGAGCATGGCCGCAGATGAAAACACACCTGACAGATACAAAGAAGGTGCAGAAAAATTCAAAAATGCCGATTGTATAACTTTTTTAAATATTGAAGGACTTGATCACGGTGGTTTTGGTGATTATGTCCATGCAGATCAGCCGGTGGGACCTGTCGGTAGAGAAAAAGCCACAGAAATCATAAGATATTTTTTGGCGTCATGGTTTTTAAGTGAATTTTATGAAAGTAAAGAAGCGTCAGAATTTTTAACCTCTGAGAAAAAACATCCGGATTCAGTAAAAGAGTTTATAAACACATGCGGTTTATGAATCTGATCTTTCAGACTTCATTTTCTTTCTATATTTAAAGGGAGTTGTTCCTGTGTGTTTTTTAAAAAAACTGTTGAATGCCGATTTTGATCTGAATCCCGAACGGAGAGATATTTCAAGGATGGTCATGTCGTCATATTCGGGATTGATAAACATGGATTTTACCGTTTCCAGACGAAGTTCATTTATATATGTGTTGAAATTTTTTCCAAGACGGCTGTTTATATATTTTCCCAAAAGATACGGTTGAACATTCATCATATCTCCGAGTTTTGCAATGTTTATATTCCAGTCGAGGTAAGGCTTCTCTTTTTTCATTATATTTTCTAATCTCGAAGATATTATTTTTGCATAATCGTTGTTGATTTCAGAAGAATCTTCTTTCTTTTTATCAGTGTCATCAGCAACTTCCAGTGAATCGGAAATCATTTTTGATTTTTTGAAAATATGGGGATGGGATATTGCAAAATAAGCGAACAGATATATCCATGAAACAGTGGCGACATTTAAAATAAACTTATGAACATAAATTAAAAATGGACAGCAGTTAAAAATATAGCCGCTTAAAGGTACAAATATAAGTTGAAAAATATTGATGAATATCCAAGTCCATACTGATATCTTAATCCATGAAAATTTTATGATATTTTCCCGTGCATAAAATTGAGCGATTTTCTTTTTGAATTCAGATATTACTCTGAGCATCATAATAGAATAGGCGAAAGAAACAGCGAGAGAACAGCCGAAAGAAAACCTGTAAAAAGTTTTTGAAAGTGTTTCTATGGTGAATATCGGGATGAAAAACAAAGGTATGTGAGCCGCAAAAGGAATTAAATGGATCCACAGTTTCGAAGATATTTTATTAATTGAACCGCTTACAAAAAGTATATATATGTACAAAAGAGGCCAGGTCAGACTTATGAAAGCGTTGGCCGATACTATAAATTTTGCTGAATAATCTGTGTATATGTATTTTCCGAGAAAAACCAGAAGAAGTACCATGGAATAAAAAAACATGCCGAGACCAAGTACTTTATTACCGGTATCACTATTTTTCTTTAACCCCATTATTACGGCAAAAAGAAATCCCGGAAAAGCTCCGATTGCAAGTACAAGATCCATATAACACCTCTTTTTTTGTTCAGCTGATATGAGTTTAGTAAATTCAGGGGAACAAGTCAACTCTGACAAACCTGACATTTTAACACACGCGTGAACTCCGGATAAATGGTGGAGTCTTTCGTCAACGTCTTGACTTCTTCAAAGGCAAACATGTCGTCGAGGAAGGCCCGCATTCCCTGGGCGAGCC
>JAWOGE010000097.1:0-2773 GCA_046497165.1 bacterium
TCAAAACTTTTCCGAGTTCTTCAGCTGATTCAAACCTGTTCTGCATCTGCCAATGCCAGCTTTCCCAATCTTCCTCCGAGCCATTTAGATAATCCAAAATTTTTTCTTTATTTTTTTGAATTTTCTCAGCAGCCTTTAAGCCCGTTTCTATATTTTTTGATTATACAGCTTCATGATAAATACAACAATAAAAGATGCCGACCTGGGAAATGCTGATTTCACCTATGCCTATTTCTACTCAAAGAAGAGGGACTACAACGGAACTGATAAAGATGCAATCATGGAGAATGTCACTGCACAGCAGGCGAATTTTTCAAACAGCTTCATGTCGAACATGACTTTTGCAAATGTGGCTATGAAGGACTGCAGTTTCAGCGGAGCACAGCTTGTAGGTACTGAATTCATTTCCGGGAACATGAGAGGGTCTGTTTTTTCAGGCGCCTACCTGCAGGGAGCTGACCTCTCCGATGTTGAAAAGACAGATGCTTCGTTTGCTGGAGCTTATGTTTCTCCGGACGAAGGATACTGGCACTATACAAGCGATGACCCCGAGTGCAGCGAAATAAGAATCAACTATAAAAAAACTGATCTGGGAGATTCATCATCGGTTGTATGCCCCAACGGAGAAAAAGGACCCTGCGACACCGAAGAAAAACTCACTCCCAAAAATACGAGCGGAAAAGAACCGCCCTGCGTCGACGGTGATGAGGATATTTTCGGAAACAACGACTGCATAAATCACGAATATCTGAAAAGAGGTGAAATCCCCGAATGCAATGAAGAAAATAAAGATGTTATGCAGTGCGGATGCCTTGTGTCATCTGATTGACATTATTGCCTGCTGTTAATAAAGATAATTTTCTCAGGCTACTTAACTTTCAAAGTTTAGAAAAATGGATGGTGTCAGGCTTCTTGTGTCCCGGCCCCATAATTGACTCGGAGAAAAATAGTGGTATCATGGAAAAGCTGTATTTGAAATCAGGTCTTATTAATGGAGAGAGAGATGCGATATATTTCAATTCCCTATTTGCATGATCATCACAGCCATTTTTCACTTTATGCGGGACTTGCAAATTCGCTGAATATCAAAGAAAAAAGGGATAAAAATGAAGTGCTTGATATTCTTAAAAGTTTTCCTGACGACAAGTTAAATGTTGTTTATGGATGGAACAGTGGAAGCTTCAGGTTTTCTGATAAGGAGCTGGAATCTCTGCCGCCTGTTCTCATAGCCAATCTTTCACTGCACGGATTTGTGTTAAACGGGACTGCAAAAAAGATGCTTCGTGATGAGTATCCTGAAATAATTAAAAATTATAAAGATACCGACTGGTGTGAAGAACATTTGACGGAACTTGTTCTGTTTTTTTCCAGAATTCTTCCGACACCGTTTGAAACTGTTCTTGAATATGCAAAGCTTCTTGAAACCGAGTTTGGTATCTATGAAACTGAGGATATGCTTCTGCCTTCAGATGAGTTTTATAAAATGATAGAAAATTCAGAACTTTCGGAAAGAGTTTTTTTCTGGGCAGATTTAAAGACATTTAAAACTTTGTCAAAAGATACACATAATAAAATAAAAGGAATAAAACTTTTTACAGACGGTGCAAACGGAGCGGCAACGGCTGCAATGGCAGAGCCTTATAAAACCGGTGAAAAAGGATTTTTGACATATTCGGACAAAAAACTTACAGAACTGATGGAGGAAAGTCTTGAAATATCAAATGCTGTTGCCATACATGCTATCGGTGACAGAGCTATAGATCAGATAATATCCGCCACTGAGATTCTCCGCAGACATAATCAGATGAAACTTGTAAGAATAGAGCACTGTCAGTTCATTTTTGAAAAAAGTGCTAAAAAGGCCAGAGATTTAGGGATAACACTCTCTCTGCAGCCTAATTTCAATGAAGATTCAGTTATTTATTCAGACAGGATTCCTGAAAAATATGTAAGACAGAACAACCCTTTTAGAATGCTTATTGACAAAGCGGGGTTTGTGCCCGGAAAAGACCTTATTCTCGGTTCTGACGGAATGCCTCACGGAGTGGAATTTGCTCTTGAGCAGTGTTTCTGGCCGCCTTTTCCCGTTCAGAATCTTAAATTATCGGAGTTTGTTGACGGTTACTGTATGAAAGAAAGAGACAGATTTCTTGATCTCGAAATTGATGAACATCATAAAAAAATTAGAATTTCACGAAATTAATTCATCTCAGATGGTCAACATCGGATACATCAAAGCTCATAATTTTTTCTTCAAGGTTGAAAATATAAGCGATCAATGCAACTCTTGTCCACATTCCGTTTCTTCCCTGTCTCCAGTATTTTGCACGGGAATCGTTGTCAATTTCTGTTGCAATTTCATCACGACGGGGAAAGGGGTGAAGTATCGCGGCATTGGGTTTCATATGTTTAAGATCTTCGCCGGAGAGTTTGAATTTTGAGATATCAACTATGGAGCTTTCACCGGCCACAAGGTCATGCTCGTCCTGAATTCTGGTCATATAGATCGCATCGGCTTTGCCAAGTCCGCTTTTTAAACCGTCCGTTATGATTTCATATTCAACACCTTTTTTATCGAGTGAATCAAGTATATCATCAAGTATCTGAAACTCTTTCGGAGCACAAAAAATCAGTTTGACATCGTTGAATCTTTCAAGCAAATATGCAAGAGAGCGGGCTGTACGGCCTCTCCTGAGGTCTCCGCAGAACATAACTGTTTTTCCGTCAACTCCTCCTTGGTCGGAAAAACTTCTCATGAGAGTATATATGTCAA
>JAWOGE010000118.1:0-6172 GCA_046497165.1 bacterium
AGAAAAAAAGCTGCAACTACCGTTTTTTTGTACATCATACGCATGCCCAAATATTCACAAAGATTTCAGTTTATTTAACAGATTAATAAGTATGTCCGTAGCTTTGGCGGTAAAATTGAAAAAAAACTCTGTACCGTCACCGGAGTTCAGTGCAATAAGGCCGAAAATAAAAACAAAAGCCGTCAACACAAAAAATATATTTTTAAGCTCACATGAAAAAGAAAGCGAAAAAGGAGGCGTTTTCACCAGAAGATCAGATATTTTAATGTCACTGGAGACAACTCCGTCAAAGTCAGCCTCATTTTTAAGAAAAGCATCGTCAGTTTTTCTTATTGATTGAGATTTTTTTTCATCCCATTCAGCGTTGCTCATATTCAAATCAACCATTTTTTCTCCTCTTGAGAGCGGCTTTTATAAAACTTACAAAAAGAGGATGAGGGGCGAAAGGTTTTGACTTGAACTCTGGATGGAACTGACAGGCAACAAACCAAGGATGATCTGATATTTCAACAACTTCTACAAGATTACTTAACTTATCTCTTCCCACAACCGACATACCTTTTTCAACAAAAGAATCTTCATATTTTGAATTGAACTCAAAACGATGTCTGTGGCGCTCTTTTATTTTTAGACTGCCATATGCCTCAGCCGCAAGAGAACCTTCTGACAAATTACAGGTATACGATCCGAGACGCATTGTACCACCTATATTTTCTATGTTTTTCTGCTCCTCCATGAGACTTATCACAGGATATTCCGCTGTTTCATTGAATTCAATACTACTGGCATTGTCCATGCGACAAACGGTTCTTGCAAATTCAATAACGGCTATCTGCATCCCGAGGCATATCCCAAAATAGGGTATCTTTTTTGTACGGGCAAATCGCACGGCCCTTATTTTACCTTCAACTCCTCTATTTCCAAACCCCCCCGGAACAAGAATGGCATCACAATCTGAAAAATGTTTTCCCAGATTTTTCGCTTTTTCAAGTTTTTCGGAATCTATGTATTTTATATCAACAAAAGATCTGTTGGCGATACCGCCATGCTTCAGAGCTTCGTTCAGACTTTTATAAGATTCCTGCAGTTCAACATATTTTCCCACAATACCTATGGAAACAGACTTTTCTGCATTTTTCAGAACATTAACAATTTCACGCCATTTTTTCAAACCGGCACTTCGCGACCATATGTTAAGAGACTTCGCCACCATATCGTCAACACCCTCTTTAGAGTATTCAAGGGGAAGCTCATAAATATTATCAACATCTCTCGCCGAAAAGACAGCTTCTTTACTTACATTGCAAAAAAGACTTATTTTATCACGAAGATCTTCCGCCAGCTCCTCTTCACACCTGCAAAGAAGAATGTCTGGCTGAATTCCTATTTCCCGTAATTTATTGACACTGTGTTGAGTGGGTTTTGTTTTGTATTCACCTGCGGCTTTTAGATAAGGAACAAGCGTAAGATGCATATAAAGAACATTTTCTCTGCCTACATCGTAAGCAAACTGGCGAATGGCCTCCAGAAACGGAAGGCTTTCTATGTCTCCTACAGTACCGCCTATTTCCACAAGAATTATATCTGCCGTGTTATCAAGGTTAGTGATCTTGCTTTTTATTTCATTTGTAACATGAGGAATAACCTGAACTGTTTTACCAAGATATTCCCCTTTGCGTTCTTTTGTAAGCACCGAATCATATATCTGACCTGTTGTGTAGTTATTTCTAACATCAAGAGACACATTGCAAAATCGTTCATAATGTCCCAGGTCAAGATCCGTTTCTGTACCATCATCAGTAACAAAAACTTCGCCATGCTGAAAAGGACTCATTGTTCCCGGATCAACATTGAGATAAGGATCAAACTTTAAAAGATTAATTCTTATTCCTCTGCTTTCAAGAAGAGCACCTATTGTTGTCGCAGCAATACCCTTGCCGAGAGAAGAAACAACCCCCCCGGTTACAAAAATATATTTTGTGTCTCTCATTCTGACCTCATATTTTTAATAGTATCAACAAAATTAAGAACGCAGAACTTCAATAGCCGGCAATGTTCCGGACTTTATAAATTCAAGAGTTGCACCACCACCGGTGGAAATATGATTAAATTGAGATTCAACGCCTGCTTTTTTAATAAGAGCAATACTGTCCCCGCCACCGGCTACTTTTTCAGCATCAGAATCCGCAATTACTTTCGCAATGCTAATACTTCCCTTTTCAAATTGAGGCTTTTCAAAAAGGCCGAGAGGACCGTTCCAGAAAACATGTTCGGCACGGGAAATGGCTTCTGAAAATTTCTGAACCGTTTGCGGACCTATGTCAAAACCATATTGATCAGCGGGAAAATCCGCATTTTCATGAACTTCTATTTGCTCGGAATCAGCGGATTCAGCTGTTACATGGTCAACAGGAAGAACTATTTTTACATTGCGTGCTTTTGCACCTTTAAGTATATTTTTTGCAATGTGAATTTTATCATTTTCCACAGGAGACTTTCCGATTTCAATTCCCTGTGCTTTAATAAAAGTATAAGCCATCGCCCCTCCTATCAGAAGGACATCGACAACATCCAGAAGATTTCTTACAACATCTATCTTTCCACTGACTTTGGAACCACCGATTATAGCACAAAATCCGTCCCCGTGATTAAAAGAGGTCAGGCTTTTCAAATGCTGCAGCTCTTCCTGCATCAACAATCCTCCGGCACACCTGTCAATCTGTCTTGGAAGAGCGTTCACTGAAGCATGTTTTCTGTGAGAAACACCGAAAGCATCATTTACATAAATGTCACAAAGGGAAGCAAGTTCTTTAGCAAAAGAAACACTGTTCTTTTTTTCTTCCGGATAAAATCTGAGATTTTCAAGAAAAAGTATACTGCCCGGTTTCAGATCTCTCACCATCTGATGCACTCCCATTCCCTTCACTTCCGGAAAAAAGGTAATTTCAGCGTTAAAAAGTTCCGCAAGTCTTGCAGCTACTACTTCAAGAGAGAGTTTTTCAATCCTTTCCCCGCCGGGTCGACCAAGATGACTCCCCAGAATTATACGGGAACCTTTTTCAAGCAGATACTCCAGAGTGGGAATTGTTTTTCTTATTCTGAAATCATCCGTAATTTCCCCCTCGTCGTTCATGGGGACATTGTAATCAGTACGAATAAAAACTCTTTTGTCTTCGTATTTTTCAATGTTTTTTAAAGTTTTCATGACCACCTCTTTCTTCCTTTAATTTATTATTTAAGAAGAACATTTGCGGTCACATCAATAAGGCGTGCAGAGTAACCCCATTCATTATCATACCATGAAAGAAGTTTGACCTGATTCCCACCCATAACTTTAGTATTCTCCGCATCCAGTATTGAAGAAGCCGGGTTTCCGTTGAAATCAGAAGACACCAGCGGAATATCAGAATATTCAAGGACACCGAAAAGCTCTTTTTCAGCATATTTTTTCATCATTTCATTTATTTCCTGAGCACTGGTATTCTTTTCTGTCTCGTACACTGCATCCACAAGACTGACATTAGCAGTTGGAACTCTTACAGCTATACCATCAAGTTTACCTTTCAAATCGGGAATAACAAGAACTATTGCTTTTGCCGCACCTGTGGAGGTCGGTATCATGGAAATTGCAGCTGCTCTTGCCCTTCTCATATCTTTTTTATGAGGAGCATCAAGAATGTTCTGGTCGTTAGTATAAGAATGTATAGTTGTCATGCAGCCTTTCTTAATTCCCCAGTGTTTATGAAGAACCCATGTTATAGGAGCATAACAATTTGTTGTACAGCTTGCATTGGAAATGACATGGTGTCTGTCAATGTCATATTCGGAATCGTTAACACCGAGAACTACTGTAAAATCCACATCTTTTCCGGGAGCGGAAATAAGAACTTTTTCAGCCCCTGCCTCAATATGTTTTTCAGCGGTTTCTTTTGTTCTGAAAAGACCTGTACACTCAAGAGCCACCTGAACTCCCGCCTTTTTCCACGGAAGAGCTGAGGGATCTTTTTCCGAACTTACTTTTATCTCTCTGCCGTTAACAATAATGCTGTTATCGGTGGCATCAACATCTGCGTTAAAAATACCGTGAACCGAATCATATTTCAGAAGATGTGCAAGTGTTGATGGCGTCATAAGATCATTTATTCCAACCACTTCAACTGCTTCATTTTCAAGAGCAAGCCTGAAAACAGAACGACCTATACGACCAAACCCATTAATCCCGATTTTAATTTTTTCCATTTTTAACTCCTTTATCATTGTTACTATATGTGTTGAAAAACCTTCGTCCCATAGAAAAAACATTTTTAGTCCAGGAATCTTCTCCCGCTTCATCAATTGCTTTGTTAACAGCATCAAGATTGGCATCAAAATTATCCGCAAAGCTTAAAATCATAGCTTCTAAGGTTTTTGGTATCTTGGGAGAACCAAACTCATATTCACCGTGGTGACTCAAAAGCATGTGAAGCACTTCCATTTTAAAATCTTCTCCACAGGACAACTGATTTATTATTTTTTCAAAAAAAGTGGTCCCCATATAAATGTGTCCCAGCAATCTTCCTCTGTCACTGTATTTGTTCACAAGATGGCTTGTGGGATGAGTTTCAAATTCAAACACTTTTCCCACATCGTGTATCATGGCACAAAATAAAAGCTGAGAATGTTTTATGGGGTATATATCTTTATAGCGGGCAACCAGAATATCGCACAGTTCAGCAACATGAACAGAATGTTCGAACAAACCGTGACGATAAGCGTGGTGCATACTTCTCCCGGCCGGTATTTCCCTGAATTTTTCCCACACTTTTTCATGTGTCTCAAAAGCTTCTATTATTCCATAACAAGGCTCATCAAGCTTTTTTTTCAGAAGCTCCCACCTTCCGGACAGCATCTCCATATCTGCATAAGATTCCGGTATAATATCGCTGCAGAGAGTGTCAATTTCCTCGGATTTTACAGAATCAGCATCTTCTATGACTATCTGCATCTTGTTATTATATGAACCTATTCTGCCGTTGAGAATTTTTACAATATTTCCCGAAGCGATCACCAACTCTTTTTCCGCATCAACCTTCCACACCTTGCCGTTCACTTCCTCTTTTCCGTCACTCAGTTTACAATCTATATACTTTTTTCCATTCCGATCAGTTTTGACGGCAGCAAATTTTACGAAAAAATAGTAATCCTCATCAGGCATCATAACCGAGCCTTCGGTAAAATCTTTTATGTACTTTCTACTCTTCATGACTATATGTTATACCTCTAACAAAGTTAAAAATCAAATTTAAAACAAAAAATCGGAAGAAAAAAATCAGGAGAACAAGCCTTTGACTTTATTCATAAAATCTTTAAGAAAAGGTCTTTCCTTCAATTCGGAATCAAAAGATTTCAGCTCTTTTATTTTTTTCTTGTGCTCACCGGATATGTTCCGCGGAACCTCAAGCTTCAAAATTACAAACTGATCCCCTCTTCTGACTTTCTGAATGGAAGGGAAACCTCTCTTTTTAAGTCGTAATTTTGTAGAAGGCTGCGTTCCCGCCGGTATTTTCATGGAAACTTTTCCTTCCATTGTGGGAACATCAACACTGTCTCCGAGAACAAGCTGAGAATAAGTCACAGGGTACTCAACATATATGTCGTCACCCCGGCGTTCAAATATTTCATGGGGTTTTACTCTTATCTCAACATAAACATCTCCGCGAGGACCACCGTTCATACCTGCGTTGCCTTCTCCTCCGATGCGTATTCTCTGACCGTCATTTATACCGGCAGGTACAGGAACTTCCACTTTCTTCTTATCTTTAACATAGCCGGTTCCACTGCATGAGGAACAGGGTTTTTCCACTATTCTGCCCTCCCCTTTACATGAGGGGCAAACCTGTGCAACCGAAAAGAATCCCTGGCTGACCTTTACCTGACCGGTTCCCTGACAGCTGGGACATTTTTTCTTTGAGTGTCCCGGTTCGGCTCCGTTTCCTTTACACCGGTCACACAGGTTGCTTCTTGAAACAGTTATTCTTTTTTTAACACCTTTAAAGGCTTCCTCAAAAGTTACATCGATTTTTCCCAGTATGTCATCGCCCTGTCTCGCTCTTGTACCGCGTGATCCCGAACGCCTTCCTCCACCGAAAAAATCACCGAACATATCGTTTAAATCACCGAACATATCCCCAAA
>JAWOGE010000120.1:0-2526 GCA_046497165.1 bacterium
AACAGTGCCATACACGAGCTGTTCAGGAACGCCGATATTTATGTTTTCCCGTCATACCATGAGGGGTTCCCGCGAGTGCTGTATGAAGCGATGACATTTTCTGTTCCGATAGTTACGACCGATATTCCGGGAACAGAAGGTGTCATGAAAGACAGTGAAAACTGTTTGAAAGTGAAGCCGAAAAGTGATGAGGAGTTGGAAAACGCAGTCGAGAAACTTTTGAAAGATGAAGAGTTGCGGAAAACAATCGGATTGAACGGATATGCGTTCATGGAAAAATATTTCAGTAAAATAGAAGGTGATTCTCACGCTAAACAGTTGGTGCGGTGGATGGAGAAGGTGGATTTATGAAGATACTCGTATTTTTAAACTACTATCTTCCGGGATATAAAGCTGGAGGACCCATAAGAACAATAGCCAATCTTGTTGATAATCTCGGAGAAGAGTTTAATTTTTATATATTTACGGCTGACAGAGATGCCATAGATAACAAAGTATATTCTAACATAAGAGTTGACAGTTGGCAGAAAGTGGGAAAAGCAAAAGTGTTTTATGCATCTCCAAAATCAACAACTGCCATTGGAGTTAAAAAAATTATTGATAATACCGACTGTGATATCGTATATCTGAACAGTTTTTTTAATTTCCGGTTTTCAATACTTCCTCTTCTTTTGATGAAATTCGGTTTTACAAAAAGGAAAAAGGTGGTAATTGCTCCGAGAGGAGAGTTTTCCGGAGGTGCTTTAGCTCTTAAATCAATTAAAAAGAAGGTTTTTATATATTCAGCAAAGTTGCTTGGGGTATACAACGGCTTGAAATGGCACTTTTCAAGTGAGTATGAAAAAGAAGAGTGTATCAGAATAATGGGAGAAAAAAGAATCTCAAGATATATAATTGCTTCCAATATGTCACCTAAAATTAAAATTGAGGCTACGGATGATGAAAATATTAAAACAGAAGGAAGTGCTTTGAAAGTAATTTGTCTTTCGAGAATTTCCCCTAAGAAAAACCTTGATTATGCTATTAAGACACTGAAAAAAGTAAGAACATCAGTTCAATTTGACATTTATGGAATGGTTAATGATGAAAATTACTGGGAAGAGTGTAAAAAATTAATTTCTGAACTCCCTGACAACATAAAAACAAAATTTAAAGGACCGGTTGAAAATAACAAGGTGATTTCTATTATCAGTCGGTATAATCTTTTTTTTCTGCCAACAAGAGGTGAAAATTTTGGTCATGTAATAGCTGAATCGGTAATAGCTGGAACACCGGTTTTAATATCTGACCAGACACCGTGGAAAAACCTTCAGGAAGAGGGAGCCGGATGGGATATTCCCCTTGAAAGTGAAGGTCGCT
Organism: bacterium; assembly: GCA_046497165.1. GTDB lineage: Bacteria > UBP6 > UBA1177 > UBA1177 > JAWOGE01 > JAWOGE01. Next base: position 1,360 of record JAWOGE010000120.1, read on the forward strand.
TCGTTGAAAAAATTGAAGAGATGTGCCGAATTGAAAATAATCAATATCTTGAAATGAGAAAAAAGGTGAAGCAATACGCAAAGAAGAAATTGGAAAATGAAGAGATAATTGAAGCTAATAGGAAAGTGTTTTATTGAAAAGTGAAAAATGGGTAACGCATGAATGATACTTCCTTGTTTTTCTGGGGCGATACAGGAGTTGGCAAGAAAAACAATATAATTGAAAAAAAATCCATAAATATAGCAAATTTTGAAGCTTCAGTGCATTTATCTCAAAATAAAAAAAAGCAGAAGGCTTATAACCTGGCTTTAAGCAGAAAGGATTTTGATAATTCATTTCTTGAGGATTATGCAGTTTTTTCGGTAGCAAACAACCATTCTTTTGATGGCGGTCTTGAGTCTTTTAATTATATTGTTGAGCATCTGCGACTCAAAGAAGTGAAAATAATTGGATTAAAGCAGAAACCATATACCGATGTTCAACTGAAGGAAAAAAAGATTCGTATTGTCGGATGTATGCAGGATGCTGAAAAATATTCAGATCTTCTGTATGATGTTGACGATTTTTCTGTATCTGCTGATGCATGGAAAAAGGATGTTGATATGTTGGTCTGTTTTGTTCACTGGGGCTATGAATCCGAGTATGTTCCGTATCCTGAGCCTGCTATTCGAAAACTTGGTAAAAAGCTGATTGACGCAGGTTGTGATCTGATTATCGGTGCACACGCTCATGTGTCACAACCTTATGAAAAATACAACGGCGGCAGAATTTACTATTCTCTCGGTAATGCGAACTACAGGGTGGAAGAGGGTGACAGTTATCCCGCTAGCCGAAAAGGGATCTGTGTGAAACTCAGTCCGGATGGTACAGATCATTTTATGTTTTCAATAGATGAAAAAGGAAATATTGATGGAAAAATCGACGAAAAACCGAAGGAACTGAAGCAATATTCGTCATTTCAATATTATTCTGTCGCAGCTCCGATTTATCTTAAAAAGAATATCCGTGCCTTTTTTCGTCGTATACGCATGTTCGGAATGAAGCATTTTATTATTATGGTTGCGTGGCTTATTCACTATAAGACATTGAAATATTATCCGTTTTTGTTGTTAAGGTTTTTAAGAAAGTGAATATTTAATAGGCGTATTTATGTTACATGTTTTGAAA
>JAWOGE010000086.1:0-4280 GCA_046497165.1 bacterium
ATGCAATATATGCTCAGGGGGCGGGGGTCGAAGATTTTTTCCTCAGCATCAGAGTTCCCATCCTACTTTTATTTGGAACGGCTTTTATGTTTTTAATGAAAAAAATTTTTGCACTTTATTCAAAGCAGAGAAATTTGATAAAATCTGAAACCGCTTTGAAAAATGCTTTCGCTCTTAGGTCAGAATCTTCAAAACCGTTTTTTTTCATTTCAGGGACAGGAGATCTTGACAACCCTCAAAGTATGGCTGCTTTGCTTCTGTCGGTTCGCTTTTTTTCAACAGAAGAATCCCTTGAAAAAACCGCTTTTTTTACAGCCGGCCCCATGCTTTATCACTCTTTCGGTGCGTTTTTTGACAATAATAACAATTCTTTTTCAGGGAAAAACCTTTCATATTGTCCAACTTCGGAAACAGTTTTTTCAACTTTTACAGACTGCTGCACTTCAGAATCCAAACCTGTAGCTACAACATTTTCGGGTGTTTCAGGAAAAGAGATGCTGCTTGTAAGCGAAGGAACACACTTTTTTAAAGGCTACGGCATCGCAGAGACCTCAAGCATATCACAAATTCCGTTTTTTATGATATCAGTTGACAGTGTTTTTCCAGGAGAAGAACAGTTCGTCACACCTTTTTTAAAAGGAAGTAATCCTGATCGGGACAATATGTTTTTTTTCATGGATATTTTGAAGATAATGGTTTTTGCAACCATGGCAATCATAGCGATATTTTCAATATACGAAGCAGTAAGCGGCGACGACACACCCATGAATATTCTCAGAACAATAATCACCGGACATTATGAATAAAAAACATTTCTATATCTCAGCTGTTATACTTCTTATTTTTCTATTTTCAGCATTCTCATTTGAATACTTTTCAAAAGTAAAACAATCTCTTTTATTCTGGGCTGTTATTATATCGGTGATGGGCTTTCTTGCAGGCGTAGCTCACCTTCTTAAAAACCAGCTGCTTTCTATTTTTAAAAAGAAAGAATATATTACTCCGATGCTTATTATTGTCTCTTTTTTAACTACATTTTTAATCGGAATGTGCAACCCGGCACGCAGCTGGTTTGCCGGAACAAATATGCTTTCAGAAAACCGGAATTTCTTAAAAACCGTCATAGATGTTACTCTGAACAATGATTACTACTTCAAAGACTTTCCGGCAAAAGCAAAGCTCAATATAATTCTTGCAAGAATGATTTTTCCCGATTATATACCCTCCGTGTCTGAACTTGAAAATGCCGGATTTGACCGAAATGAATTCAATAAAATATTCAAATCTCCGGGCAATTCACCTGACGAAAAAGCAATTTCCCATATTTTTCTACCTGAAGATATTGAAAGGTTTTCTGAACTGAGCGAAAAAGCAAAAAGATTAGGGCCCTTTGTTTACGGAAACCTATACAAAAAACTGGATTCTCTTTTCATATGGTATTCATCATTCGTATCAACCGTTGCAAAATCCGAGCAGTTTGCCGCAGCTCCTTTTCCCTCACCTCCATTTAACCCCGGCAACCTTTTAAAAAAAGAAACTTTAAATGAACTTGAACTGTCTTCTGTTTTAAAAACTCTAATTGAAAAAAACCCGGTATGGGAATCTCTTTCATATTCAGAAAGAGAAAACTATTTGTTAAAAAACCGCTCCGATTTTTTAATAGAAGCAGGATTTCACAAAAAAATGTCCCACTTTTCAGGCAAAAAAGCTGAAAAATTCGACAAAGAATCCGCCCATCGTCTTACAGCTTCTTTTATAAAGGCCTATAAAGGAAAATATTTTCCGCTTAAAGGCAGTCTGCGTTGGATATTCAGAAATATTTATAAACCAATCAGCATCGCTGCAATGTCTTTACTTCTTTTTTTCGCATTATCCGCAGTTTTTCGAACATTCAGATTTTCAAGCCTTGAGTCTTCCGTAATGATAATCTCTGCGGTTTTTGTTTTTATTGTTCAGACACCTGTTTTTATTCACATAGTCAAAAAACAGAACTCCTCTGAATTTGTGTTCGGGCTTATCAGTTGGATAAAAGAGGTTCCTCTTACAGCTGCCATTCGGGGACTTGTAATAGGCATCGGTACGGGTGCCTGTCTTCTTTCGTTTAAATTCATTACAGCAATAATCAGAAACAACAGAAACAGGAATGGACTGTGAAAAAAAATGCTTTTAAATACAGCTCTTTTTTTCTGATACTTATCATTAGCATTTCAATGTTTTTTCCTTTTGAAGTGAAAAAAAATTCTGAAAAAGCACTCAGTTTCAAAGAAAAAATCAGCTCTCTTCCTCAAAACAGCTCTTTACTTGTATCCATTGCTGTAGACTATCCATCATCTTACGAAATGACCCCTCTGATAGAGGCTCTTGTGGGACAGGCTCTCAGGGAAAACATATCTGTGGTTTTTGTTTCTCTTCACCCCTCTTCTGCAGATATGATTGATACTATAATATCGGGAGCCCGGAAATATTTTGAAAAAAAAGAAAGAAAACTGATATACGGAGAGCATTATACGGATCTGGGATATGTTCCCGGGGGTATTTTTGCTGTAGCAGCCATGTCTGAAAATATAAAAAATTTTATTCCCGAAGATGTTGAAGGCACAAAACTCACTGCAATTCCGGCTATGAAAAACATAAACAATTTAAATGACTTTGACTGTATTGCCGACTTTTTTTCAGAAATGAGCAGCGGAACATACAGCTCTGTTCTGTACAGCAGTTTTACAGTCAAAAACGGTCAAAACCCCATCATTGTTTCCGGAAGCTCTGCTTATTACACAACAGAAATAAAACCTTTTGTCAACCGGGAACAGATAGACGCCGTGATTTCAGGACCTCACGAAGCTGAAACTTATATTAAACTTGTTGATGAAAAACAATCTGAAAAATACAGCAGATATTCTTTTTCATATTCTGTTATATATCTGGCTTTTATAGCTGTTATAATTTTTGCAAACATTTTTCGTATAACAGGAGAACAGCCATGAATATTAGTCAAGATTTCGGGGTCTGGGTATCCGCACTTCTCATGCTTGCTGTAATGAGCAGGCTTTACAGACAAAACTTTGTCTACAAATGGGCAATCGCCATTTTTACAGGCACTGCAGCAGGATATTTTTCATGCCTGCTTATTCTTTCTGTCCTCCAAAGAATGCTTGTTCCCGAAATAAAAAACGGCAATTTCATTTACATAATTCCTCTTATTATGGGAGCTCCTTTGTTTTTCCCTTTTGGGGGAAAATACAGAAATTTAGTCAAGATACCTCTCTCTATTTTTCTCGGGGTTTCTATTGTCATAAATATTATTTATTATTTTCAGAGCCATATACTTGATCAGATATGGGTTGCCGGAACAGTATTCATACACTCCTTTTACGAGCTTGAAACCGTTCTGCCGGCTGTTGTTAATTTTCTCATAATGACCATTGCGACAACATCTGTGTTATACCATTTTTTCTACGGAAAAAAGAAAAGTCTGGGCGGCAAAACCTATGCTGCAACAGGCAGAATATTCATAATGATGGCCATGGGTGCTTCCTTCGGATATGCAATAACAACTTTGGCCACAATACTTACCGGACAGATGGAGTTCCTCATGTCCGAATGGCTGGGAATCCTGTAATTAACTCGGAGGCAACTATGAAAAAATTTACTCTGATTATTTTCACTTTGCTTTTAACAGGTTTTTTTCATGCGGAAAAATACAACCCGTTTGTAGCTGTAATTCACAACACAGCTTTCAGTTTCACAAAAGATTTCAAAAAAAATGATTCTCTTATGAAAAGAACTCTCGAATCCTTGACTGTTCTAAGAAAAAAAATCTCTGCAAACTCCCTGAAGAAAACAATAAGAAACATAAAAAACATAAGAAATATTCATAAAAACTATTATTCAAAAACAAAAAAAATGGAAAAATTTTATAAAGAGCGCTGGCGAAGACCACGATACACAAGTATGCCTCTTGACTGGAAAAAAGAGAAAGTAGCTGAACATAAAGAAAAAATCACCCTTCTCGGCTCTTTGTCTGAAGATATAAAAGAGATTTTCAATGTCTGGACAAAGCAATATAACAAAGTTAAATCAGCAGAAAAAAAGGAAGAGATTATAGAAATAATAAAAAAAGGCGAGATTATCCTGGAAAAAAGAACAAAAAAACATGAAACACTTCAAAAAGAGATCTATGAAAAACTAAAAGACGAACTGGAAATAATAAGATTGATGGATTCCGGTTAATTTTACTGGAAACACAATCCTTGAAATTGATTATGAAGAAGATTTAAAAC